>CAIKSH010000164.1 GCA_903830015.1 uncultured Solirubrobacterales bacterium
CTTCCAGGTCGGCGGCTTCACCGAGGAGGACCAGACCCCAAGCTTCTCGATCGAGATCCCCTACCTGCTCTCGTTCCTGGCCACCAACAACCCAACCTCTGAGGTCAAGGGAATGCTTCAGATCCAGGACGAGCAGCGCAGCCGGCTGGGGCCTGGGAACTACCTGCCCAACGTGCACCTGACCTACTGGGGCATGCGCGGCATGGCCTACATCGGGACGCTTTCGATGTTCGTGGCGCTGCTCGGCGGCTTCCTCTACTGGCGCGGGAAGCTCGACCGCAGCAAGTGGTTCCTGCGCCTCGCCGTGGCAGCTATCGCCTTCCCCTTCGTGTCAGCACTAATCGGGTGGGTCTTCACCGAAGCCGGCCGCCAGCCATGGATCGTCTACGAGGTGATGCGCACCGAGGACGGCATCTCGCCGTCGCTGAGCAGCGCCGAGATCGCGGCCAGCCTGGCGATCTTCATCGCCCTCTACACGGTTCTGGCCGTGACCGCCTTCGTCCTGCTGCGCCGGTACGCGCGGCTCGACCCGCCCGAGGTTTCCGGCGAGGAGAAGAACGACGGGCCGATAGCGGTCGCGGGGCTCTGAGATGAGCCTCGCCGCTCTCTGGTACTTCGTTATCGGAGCCTTCTGGGCCACCTACCTGGTGCTCGAAGGCTTCGACTTCGGCGTGGGGATGATGCTCCCGGTCGACGGCCGTGACGAAGACGAGCGCGGCGAGCTGCTGGAGACGATCGGGCCGGTCTGGGACGCCAACGAGGTCTGGCTGCTGGTCGCCGGAGGGCTCACCTTCGCCGCCTTTCCGGTCTGGTACGGAACCTGGCTGGAAGGGGCCTACCTCGCGCTCGTCGTCCTGATCGTCGTCCTGCTGCTGAGGATCCTCTCCTTCGAGTGGCGAGGCCGGGTCTCGCCTCGCTGGCGTGGCTTCTGGACCAAGGTCAACACCACGGCGAGCATCCTGGCGCCGCTGATCTGGGGCGTCGCCCTGACCGCGCTCCTGGCCGGCCTGCCGGTCGAGGGGGGCGCGAAGATCGGCGAGGACCGATACCTCGGCTCCGTCCTGGACTTCTTCTCGCCCTACACCGTTCTCGGGGGCCTCTCGCTCGTGGCGCTGTTCCTCTTCCACGGAGCGGTTTTCCTGGGCATCCGGGCACCCGAAAACCTCCGGGCCCGCGCCTCGGCCCGCGCCCGTCAGGTCGCCGTGCCGGCGGCGCTGGTCGTGATTGCCTGGTTCGTAGCCACGGTCGTCGTGGCCTCGGGCACCGCCGACCGGCCGGCATGGGTCGTCGCCATACCGGCGGCGATCGGCAGCCTGGCCATCATCGCCGCCGCCGGCTTCGCCCTGCGAGGCCGCGACGGGAGCGCCTTCGCCGCGACTGCCATCACGGTGGTCTCCTGGGTCGCGGCGCTCTTCATCGCCCTCTTCCCGCGGATCATGGTCTCCTCGCTGGGCCTGGAGCGCAGCATCTCGATCGAGCAGGCCGGCTCTTCCCAGTACACGCTGACCGTCATGACCATCGCCGCGGTAGTTCTCGTCCCGGTGATCATTCTCTACCAGTGGTGGGGATTCAGGACCCTGATGGCCCGCCTGGGCCGCGGCGAGCCGCCGCTCTCCTCCGGGCAGGCCGGCCTTGCCTCAGGCCGCGGCGACCAATAGCGTCCGGCCATCGCAATTCCAACGATGGAGGACCCGATGGACGAAGATGATGCTGTTGTCGAAGAGGTCGAAGTCAGCGAAGACGACGCCGGAGATGTCGTCGTAGACGACGTCGAGGTCGCCGAGGACTCGGAGGGCGACATCGCCGTCGAGGAGTCCGAGACGGTCATCGAGGCCGACGAGTAGGAACTCCGGCGCGGGCGTGGCTGCCCCGGGCAGCCGCGCCCCGTCTACTCGGTACATTCCGGCCGTGACCCGTCCCCTCCTCGCCGCGCTGGCCGTTGCCGTGCTGGGCATCACCGGATGCGGGGGACAGCAGGAGCAGGAAACCCAGACTGCCGTCGCCCGGTCGGATGCCTACTGGGACGGCAAGGACGGCTGCTCGGCGGTCAGCCTCGAGAAGCTGGCCCGGCAGACCGATGCCTCCGAGGCCACACCCGAGGCGGTGGCCGAGGCCTTCTCCAAACGCTGGACCTCCACCGCGGCCAGGGACGCCCGGCAGGGCTGCCTGGACGGAATCGCCGAGACTGCGTCGGCCCAGTAAGCCCCGTCCGGGACTCGGTCAGGTGCAGCCGAGAAGCAGGCGCCTTGCCCCGACACCCCCGGGCCATCTAGCCTCCACACAGACAAACCAATGACGGAGGAACCGATGGACGAAGAAGAGATCGAGGTCACCGAGATTGTCGAGGTCGTCGAGGACGACGAGGGCAACACGGTGGTCGATGACGTGGTCATCGCCGAGGACGGAGAGGGCAACGCCGTCATCGACGAGACGATCGTGGTCGAGGATGCCGACGGCAACGTCGCCGTCGAGGAGGAGATCACCGTCATCGAAGCCGACGACGAGGAGTAGCACCGCCCGGGTGGGGCCGCTCCGGCGGCCCCACCCAACAGGGGCAGCCGCCACAGCCTTGCGTCGGATGAAGACGTGGACCTCCGCCTAGTTGGACACAGGTAAATACACTCGCGGCTTGCGGTCAATCGGAACACTTCTAGCTCTGCCGCTTGTGACACTGACGTTTCTGGCTTGCGGCGGAACGGACAACAGCACGCCGGAAAGGAACGCGGCCGCCGAGCGCTGCGTCGTGCGTGCCAACGCAGACTGCAGAAATGCGAACTTGTCTGGCCGGTCCCTGGCTGGCAAGAACCTGGCCGGCGTGAACCTGAGCGGCGCCAACCTGCGTAGCGCGAACCTGTACAGCGCGAACCTCGAAGGCGCGATCCTTGCCAGCGCGGACCTTGCCGGAGCGGACCTTGCCGGCGCGAACCTTGCCGGGGCGAGCCTAATCCGCGCGAACCTGACCCGCGCGAGCCTGAAGGGCGCGAATGTGGCCGGCGCGGACCTGACGCGCGCGGACCTTTCCGGCGTGAACCTGACCGGCGCCATCCTTGCCGGCACGGACCTGACCGGCGCCAACCTGCGTGGCGCGATCCTTGCCGGCGCGGACCTGACCGGCGCGGACCTGACCGGCGCGAACCTTGCCGGCGCGAACCTGCCCGACGCGAACCTGAGCGGCGCGAGGGGCTGCTCCACAGTCGCTCCAGCCGGGAAGCTTGACGGTCGCTGCTAGCGAGCGCCGGCCCGCTCCGCGACCCGGACGGCGGACGCTCAGGCGGACAGCTACTGCGGGACTAGGATTCGAACCTAGACTAACGCGTCCAGAGCGCGCCGTGCTGCCGTTACACCATCCCGCAACGGCGGCCCAGTATAGGCCTCAGGAGCCGCCGGCGGCCGGCGGCGGGCGAAGGCCGCAGTCGGCGTACAGGGCCCGAAGCAGAGGCTCGTAGCGCTCCTGCGCGAGGTCGCCGATGGGGTCCCTCGTGTAGGGCAGCAGGTCGCCGTAGGGCAGCGCCAGTGCGGCGCGCATGGCGAGCAGGCGGCGTCGCTCCGGGTCGGCCCCGGCCTTCAGGACGGCCGCAGCCGCGTTCAATCGCCTGAGGCGCCGCAGCCTCCAGGGCAGCCAGCCCAGCAGCACCAGCAGCGTGGGGATCCCGAAGGTAATCCAGCCCAGCAGCTGGGCGGTCTGCTCGACGGCCTTCTCCCCCGCGCTGCCGGCGCTCTGGACGTTTCCCCCGGTTGCCGCCCCGGCATCGGTGAGGGCGCTCTTGAGGTCGCCGCCGACCAGCGGCACGCCCGCGACCGCGTTCCCGGCGTCGCTCAGGCTCCCCTGTACCGCCCCGCCGGCGTCCTTGACGCCGCGGCCCAGCACCGCCAGGTCGTCGACCGTGTTGTTGACCTTCATGCCCAGCCAGGCGAAAAGGACGATCAGGAGAACGACGACCAGGTCGATGGCCACCTGCCTCAGCCTGGCGCCGGGGAGGTCCGGGTAGAGACGCATGGCGCCATCTTCACCGGCGCGCCGGACCGCAGCGGCTCAGGCGGCGGCGAAGTGGGGCGTCACCTGCTCTTCGAGCCCCGGGTCCAGGCAGACGAGGACCTCGTCGCCGGACTCGATGACCGTGTCCGGCTTGGCCACGAAGCCGTCTCCTCCCCGCAGGACCGAGATGACGATGCTGCCCTCAGGCAGCTCGAGCTCGGAGACGCTCTTGCCGGCGGCCGGCGCACCCTCCCCGACCTCGATCTCGATGACCTCGAGCGACTCCCCCGGCAGGTCCAGGAGGTGGACCAGCCCGTACTGGGGCACCTCGTGCTCGATCAGGCGCAGGATGAGGTCGGTGGCCGACACGGCAGGGCGAATTCCCAGCAGGTCGAAGTA
>CAIKSH010000165.1 GCA_903830015.1 uncultured Solirubrobacterales bacterium
CCCGATGAACTGGAAGCGCCTCAATCGCGAGCTCGGGGGTGCCAGCCCCAAGTTTCACGCCCTGACCCACGCCCACGCCGACCACGCCGGCAACAGCAGGCGGCTCAAAGAGGAGCGCGGGCTCGAGGTCTGGGTCGGGGAGAACGACCGGGAGGTGCTGGCCTCCGGCCAGCCCGAGCCCGGCGAGGTGCGCGCCGGCCGCTCGCTGCTGCGCCGCTACATGACCTTTCCGGGCGTAGAGGCCGACCGGATGCTCAAGGCCGGCGACGAGCTGGACGCCGGCTTCGTGGTCATCGACACGCCGGGCCACTCGCCGGGCCACGTGAGCTTCTGGCGCGAGCAGGACCGCACGCTGATCTGCGGCGACGTCTTCTTCAACATGAACATGGCGACCACCGCACCGGGGCTGCACCAGCCACCCGGGATGTTCACGCCGGACCCGGAGCGCAACCGCCAGAGCGAGCGCGACCTCGCCGGGCTCGAGCCGGCCCTGGTGCTGTTCGGCCACGGGCCGCCGCTTCGCGATCCCGAGCAGTTGCGGGGCTTCGCCGACCGCGCCGCCTGACCCGGAGGTCTAGGCCTCGAAGAGCGTCATCTCCGGCTCGCGCTCGCCGCGCAGGACAGCGAGGTCGACGGTGACGCAGTCAATGCCGCGGTCGCCGGCCAGGGTCCGGGCCTGGGGCTTTATCTCCTGGGCGGCCAGGACGCCGCGGCAGGATTCCATCGCCGGGTCGCGCCGGATGTATTCCAGGTAGCGCGTCAGCTGCTCGACGGCGTCGATCGTGGCTACGCGCTTGATCTCGACCGCCACCCACCCGTCTTCCCCGTCGCGGCACATCAGGTCGACCGGCCCGATGTCGGTCGGCCACTCGCGCCGGACGAGGCGAAAGCCCTCGCCGCAGAAATGAGGCGCATCGGCGAGCGCCTCCTGGAGATGGGCCTCGACGCCATCCTTCTCGAGCTCGGCCGCCTCGCCCATGTCGTGGGTGACGTCCGAGAGCACCTCGGCGATGCGGATCTCGATCCTGTCCTCGGTCTTGCCGGCGCGCTTGCGCACCACGATCAGCTCCGGCGGCTCGCCCTCCTCCTCGATCACGGTCGGGGGGGTCATCCAGTTCTGGGGCTTGTAGCCGCCGGTGTCGGCGTGGACCATCACCGAGCCGTCGGACTTGATCATCAGCAGCCGCAGCGCCTCGGGCAGGACGGTGTCGAGCCGGCCGGTGTAGAGGACCTCGCAGCGGGCGACGATCAGGCGCATCGGAGCCCGACCCTACCGGGCGCCGTCGCGTGAACCGCTAGCGGACGCGGGTCTTCTTCGAGGTCGCGCGAACGGCGGTGAAGGGATTCTGGCCGGGGTACTGCGCCCGCACGCGCCAGTAACCCGGGGAGAGCTTGCGGCCGACCTTGATCTGCGCATGGGCGAACTTGTTGCGCTTGTACTTCGTGACCCAGCGGCTGCCGCTCTTCTTCTGCCAGGAAAGCAGGACCTTGCCGGTCGCCTCGAGCTGGGTCTCCGGCACCCGGATCTTCCCGGAGACGGTGCGACGGCTCCCCTTGCCGCTCAGCTTCAGCTTCA
>CAIKSH010000166.1 GCA_903830015.1 uncultured Solirubrobacterales bacterium
ACCTCGCCGCCTACTGCGCCGAGCACGGGCTGAAGATGATGACCATCGCCGACCTGATCGCCTACCGGCGAAACCACGAGAAGCTGGTGGAGCGGGTGGTCTCGACCTCGATGCCCACCGCCTTCGGAGACTTCACCGTGGTCGGTTACCGGTCGCTGGTCGACGACAAGCACCACGTCGCCCTCGTCAAGGGGGATGTTGACGGCGCCGAGGACGTGCTGGTCCTGGTTCACTCCGAGTGCCTGACCGGGGACGTCTTCCACTCGATGCGCTGCGACTGCGGCGAGCAGCTCGAGGCCGCGCTCGACCAGATCGAGGAAGAGGGGACGGGGGTCCTGCTCTACCTGGCCCAGGAGGGCCGCGGGATCGGCCTCCTGAACAAGCTGCGGGCCTACAAGCTCCAGGAGGAAGGGCTCGACACCGTCGACGCCAACCTCGAGCTCGGCCTTCCCGCCGACCTGCGCGACTACGGGATCGGAGCCCAGATACTCGTCGACCTCGGCCTCAGCTCGATCCGGATCCTCACCAACAACCCGAAGAAGATCTACGGGCTGGAGGGCTACGGGCTCTCGGTCACCGAACAGGTTCCGATCCAGCCGCCGGCCAACCGTCACAACGCCGGCTACCTCGATACCAAGCGCCGCCGGATGGGGCACACCCTTCACCACCAGGGCGCCAACTTCGACGAGGAGATGCTCCACGAGGAGCGCGACCGCGACGCGGGGGGAGAGGGCCGGTGAGCGCCCGCCCGGCGATCGCCGTCGCCACCTTCTACCCGGAGCTCGCCGATCGCCTTGTCGCCGGGGCCAGGGCCGGCTTCGCCCAGGCCGGCTGGGAGGAGCCCGAGCTCCACGAGGTGCCGGGAGCCTTCGAGCTCCCCCTGGCCGCCCAGTACTGCGCCGCCAGCGGCCGGTATGCCGGCGTCGCCTGCCTGGGCGCGGTGATCCGCGGCGAGACCGACCACTACGAGTACGTCTGCGCCGAGGCGGCGGCCGGGATTCAGCGCGTCCAGCTGGACACCGGGGTGCCCTGCGCCTTCGGGGTCCTGACCGTCGACTCGGTCGACCAGGCCCTCGAGCGGACCGGCGGCGACCGCCGCGATACCGGCCTCAACGCCGCCCTCGCCGTGGTCGCCCTGGCCGCCCTTCGCGAGCGCCTGGCCTGAGGTCGACTCCGCCGGCCGGCGCCGCTAGGCTTGGCCCATGGACGGCCCGGCACTCGCGCTGATCGTCACCATCCTCACGCACCTGCTCGGAGCGGCCCTGCTGGTCGCCATGCTCGTGCGGATGGACGGCTCCGGCCCCGGCGACATCCGCCGCGGCTGGTGGGACGACGACGGGCCCGAAGAGCCCTGCGGCGAGGGGCCCGACGACGGACCCGGAGGCATCGGGGTGCCGCTGCCCCAGGCCGAGGCCAGTGCCGTGCGCCGGCGCGGCGACGAGGGCCCGCAGCGCCTGCGGCCCCGCCCGGCGCGGCGGCCCGAGCACCCGCCGGCCGAGCCCGGGCGTGTCCCTGAGCGCACCACCTGACCGCTACACTGGCGCGCCGTATGGCCAAGGTCTGCCACAGCTGCGGCAAGGGTCCCGCTTTCGGCAACAGCCGGAGCCACTCGATGGTCGCTACGCGGCGGCGTTTCAACCCCAATCTCCAGCGCGTGAAGATCCTCATCGAGGGCTCTCCCCGTCGCGCCTGGGTCTGTACCCGCTGCCTGAAAGCGGAAAAGGTCCAGAAGGCCGTTTAGGCTTGGCGGCCCGTGCCGCCGGCAGGAAATTCGAGCCTCGAACGATTCCGCGCGATCCTCGCCGGCTCGCTCCAGCAGCTTGAGGAACGCCGCCAGGAGATAAACGACCTGAACGTCTTCCCGGTCGCCGATGGCGACACCGGGGACAACATGGTCCTGACCCTTCGCGCCTGCGTCGACGAGCTCGACCGCCTGGCCTCCGACGCCGGCGGACGCTCGCTCGACGAGGTGGGCCGCGACGAGATCGTCGACCTGGTCGCCCGCGCCGCCCTGCTCGGGGCCCGGGGCAACAGCGGCGTGATCCTCTCGCAGCTGATCCGTGGCGCGGCCGAGGCGCTGATCTCCCGGCCGGGCGTGCTCGTCGATCCCCTCCTGGTCGGCGAGGCGATGCAGCGCGCCTCCGAGCGTGCCTACACCTCGGTGCGCGAGCCGACCGAGGGAACGATCCTCACGGTCATGCGCGACATGGCCACCGCGGCCGCCGAGGCGCTCCCCGGGCTGGAGCCGATGCCCGACGACGCCACGCCCGAGGAGCAGAACCTGCGGATCGCCGACATCCTCGAGATCTGCGTGCGGGCCGGGGAGGAGTCGGTCCGCCGCGGGCCCGAGCTCCTGCCGGTGCTCCAGGAGGCCGGCGTGGTCGACGCCGGCGGCTACGGCGCGGTCGTCCTCTTCGCCGGATGCGTCACCGCCCTGCGCGGAGAGCGCGGCCTGGAGCTGGCCCACCACAGCGCGCCGGCCCGGGCCAGCCACCCCGAGCACTCCTCCAGCACCTACCGGTTCTGCACCAACTTCGCCGTAACCGCCCAGCCCGACTCCGAACTCGCCGACCCTTCCTCGTACGTGGCCCGCCTGGAGGAGATCGGCGACTCGGTCCTCGTGGTCGGCGACCACGTGACCCTCCGGGTTCACGTCCATACCGACGAGCCCGACGCGGCCGCCGCGATATTCGACGGGGTCGGCGCGGTTACGCGGACCGACATCGCCGACATGCACGAGCAGGTCGCCGAGCGTGACCGGCGCCTCGGCGGTCCCCCGGGCGAGGGAGCGGCGCCCCCCGACGCCGCCTGCGGCGTGCTGGCCGTCGTATCGGGCGACGGGCTGGCCGAGCTCTACCGCTCCCTCGGCGCCGTGGTGCTCGACGGCGGGGAGACGATGAACCCCTCCACCTACGAGCTGCTCGCCGGGATACACACTGTCCCGGCCCGCGAGGTGGTCGTCCTGCCCAACAGCCCGAACGTTCGGATGGCGGCCCAGGCGGCGGCCGAGATGTCCGGCCGCGAGGTGCGGGTCGTGGAGTCCTCCGAGCCGCAGGCCGGGCTCACCGCGGCGCTGGCCTTCTCGCCGGACGCCGGAGCGGCGGCCAACGCCGCGGCGATGGCCGCCTCGCTGGAGGCCGTGCGCACGGGAAGCGTGGCCCCGGCCGCCCGGGACGACGTGGAGGGTCGCTTCTCCACGGGAGACGCCGTCGGCTACGTGGACGACGAGCTGGTCTCCTGGGGCGATCCACGGGAGACGCTCTCCGAGGTCGTCGCCCGGCTGGCCGAGGGGGCCGAGCTGCTCACCGTCATCGCCGCGTCGGAGACCCCGCTTGACGGGGCCGAGGTAGAGGCGATGGCCCCGGACGGGGTGGAGCTGGAGATGCGCCACGGCGGGCAGCCGAGCCGCTGGTGGCTCTTGTCCGCCGAGTAGTCGAAAATCCGCGCGTGGAGCGCTTTCCCCGCGCGTTCGCCGACACGAGGGAGCTGTCGGCGCAGGAGCTGGCGGCCTGGCCGCGCCTGGGCCCGCGCCCGGAGGCGCTCGAGGAGCCGCTTAAGCTCCCCGGCCGCAAGGCGCGCGAGGCCGGCGCCCACCTGGGGCTCGAGACGGTTGGCGACCTGCTGGAGCACCTCCCGCGCGACAACCGG
>CAIKSH010000167.1 GCA_903830015.1 uncultured Solirubrobacterales bacterium
CCTACCCCAAGCTCGTGGGCGGCCTGAGCGCCGAGGGGGAGGCGTGCGGCGTGGAGCTCTACTCGCAGTTCCTGGACGCCGAGGTGTGGCCTATGGGCGGAGCCGAGGCGGCCGAGATGGCCAAGCTCGCCGAGACCACCTACCGGGACCTCAACATCGCCTTCGCCAATGAGCTGGCCCGCTTTGCCGAGCAGGAGGGAGTCAGCGCCGAGCGGGTGATCGAGGCGGCCAACAGCCAGCCGTTCAGCCACATCCACCGGCCGGGGATCGCCGTGGGGGGCCACTGCATACCCGTCTATCCGCGCTTCTACCTGGAGGGGGACCCCGAAGCGGCCCTGCCCGCCGCCGCGCGCGAGGTAAACGAGGCGATGCCGGCCCACGCCGTGGCCCGGCTGGGCGAGGCGCTCGGCGGCCTTGAGGGAAAGACCGTCCTGATCCTCGGCGTGGCCTACCGCGGCGCGGTGAAGGAGACGGCGTTCAGCGGCGCCTTCCCGGTCGCCGCCGGGCTCGACCGGGCCGGGGCCCGCGCCGTCGCCGCCGACCCGCTCTACGACGCCGCCGAGCTGGAGGCGCTCGGCCTGGCGCCGTGGGACGGCAGCGAGGTGGACGCGATCATCGTCCAGGCCGACCACCCCGAGTACGCGACGCTCGACCCGGCCGACTACCCGGGCCTGCGGGCGGTGCTCGACGGCCGCGGCACGGTCGACCCGGAGCCGCTGCAGGCGGCCGGGGTCGCCTTCCTGCGGCTCGGCCAGCCGGGCGCCTAGCCGGCCAGCGGGGAGAGGGCGGCCACCACGTGGTGGCCGGCGCGCCCGTCGCCGTAGACGGCCGGGCGGGCGCCCGAGGGCTGCTCCTGCAGGGCCTCGAGGGCCTTGCCGGCGTCGAGGTCGACCAGACGGTTCCAGCCCAGGTCGACGGTCTCCACCCACTCGGTGGTGTCGCGCAGGGTGACGCACGGGATGCCGGCCAGGTAGGCCTCCTTCTGGACGCCGCCGGAATCGGTCAGCACGGCCTTGGCCCCGAGCAGCAGGGCGGTGAAGGCCGGGTAGCCGAGCGGCGCCAGCAACTTCACGCCGGACTCCTCGAGCCCGGCCAGCAGGCCGGCCTCCTCCAGGCGGGCCCGGGTGCGGGGGTGGAGCGGCAGCACGACCGGGTCGGGGACGGCGGCCAGGAGCTCCGCGAGCCGGGCGAGGCGCTCCGGGTCGTCGACGTTGGCCGCGCGGTGGGCGGTGGCCAGCACGTACCCGCCGCGCTCCACGCCGGCCTGCTCGAGCGGGCCGGAATCCTTGGCCGCGCGCGGGCGCACCAGCTCGGCGACGTCGACCATCACGTCGCCGACCAGCTCGGC
Source organism: uncultured Solirubrobacterales bacterium (assembly GCA_903830015.1). GTDB lineage: Bacteria > Actinomycetota > Thermoleophilia > Solirubrobacterales > Solirubrobacteraceae > F1-60-MAGs163. Next base: position 1,349 of record CAIKSH010000167.1, read on the forward strand.
GCGGGCCCCGAGCCCCTCGATGGCCAGGTTCTCGACCGCGACCTGGGAGGGACAGAGAAGGAGATCGGAGGCGTGGTCGGTGAGAATCCGGTTCAGCTCCTCGGGCATCGTGCGGTCGCCGGATCGCATCCCCGCCTCGACGTGGGCCACCGGCACCTGGGCCTGGGCGCCGGCCAGGGCGCCGGCCAGGGTGGAATTGGTGTCCCCGTAGACGAGCACGGCGTCGGGCGCCTCGGAGGCCAGCAGCGGCCCGAGCGCCTCGAGCATGCGGCCGGTCTGCTCGGTGTTGGAGCCGCCGCCGATCCCGAGCTCGATCTCCGGCCGCGGGATGCCGAGCTCCTCGACGAAGATGGTGGAGAGCTCGTCGTCGTAGTGCTGGCCGGTGTGCAGGAGGATCTCCTCGTGGGCCTCGCGCAGCGGGCCCGATACCGCCGCCGCCTTGACGAACTGGGGCCGGTTGCCGATGACGGTGAGGACCCTCACCGGGCGAGCTCCGCGGCGATCAGCTCGCTCACCCGTTCGCGCAGCGCGGCGGTGAGCGGGCCCGGAGCGGGCAGCTCGCGGCCGTCGATGGAGCCGACCGGCTCGATCTCGTGGGTGGTGCCGGCGATGAACGCCTCGGTGGCGCCGGCCAGCTCGGCGGTCGAGATCGCCCTCTCCTGCACCAGGCCGGTCTCCAGCGCGCGCCGGCGGGTGATCGAGTCGAGGATCCCGGCGCTGAGCGGCGGGGTGACCAGGCTCTCCCCGTCCAGCGAGCAGCCGAAGCTCTGGCGCGGCAGCTCGAGGACCACGCCCTCGGGAGTGACCAGCAGGGCATCGTCGGCGCCCCGCTCGGCGGCCAGGCGGGTGGCGAGCATGTTGGGAGCGTAGGAGAGCGACTTGATGTCCTGCAGGAGCGGGGTCGGGCGATGCTCGGTAGTCACCAGCGAGACCGATGCGACCTCCGGCGTTACCTCCTCGATCAGGGCGATCCTCCGGCCGCCGCGGGTGGCCACCATCCGCAGCGCCGCCCGGGCCGGCAGCTCGCCGGCCGCGCCGAGCAGGGCCAGCGCCTCGGCGCGCATCGCCGCCGGGTCGAACTCCAGGCGCAGGTTGCGGGCCGAGAGCTCCATGCGCTCCAGGTGCTCGTCCATCGCGTAGGGGACGCCCTCGTACAGGAGGGCGACTTCGAAGACCCCGTCGCCCCGCAGGAGACCCTCGTCGCTGGCGAGGATCTGCGCGTCGGCGCCCTCGGTGATCGCTCCGTCGATACTGGCGCCCGGCACGCGGCGATTCTCGCAGAGCGGCCCGGCGCCAGGATCCCGGGGACCGCTCAGGCTCCCGCCGGCACGGGTCCTGCTGCCCTCAAAGGGGGGGGGGGCGGATTCCGGAAACCCGGAGCGGATTTAAACGAAAGTGGTCCGGAAAACCGGAGCGTAAATAAACGAAAGTGGTCCGATGGGTTAACCGCAATTGCGTATTGTGCCGCAGCGATGGCCACGCGTGCCCCCAATCCCCTGGCTCTCTTCTACCGCTCGGTGAACCCGATGCTCGTCGCCGACGACCGGCGCCGGTACGTGGCGGCAAACGACGCGGCCTGCAACCTGCTGCGCCGCTCCCGGGAGGAGATCCTCGGCCTCGGGATCGAGGACGTAACCCCGCCGGACAACCTCGAGGAGATGGAGGACGTCTGGAACGCCTTCCTGACCGCCGGCAGCCTGGTGGGCACCTACGAACTGCTGACCGGCGACGGGCGCAGGGTGGAGGTGGAGTACAACGCCACCGCCAACGTCCTCCCCGGCCGGCACCTGACTATTTTCGTCGTCCACCCCGAGGGTCACCGCGAGCAGGTGGAGCCCGCGATGGACACGATCGACCCCGATTCGGTCCCTGGCCTGTCGCC
>CAIKSH010000168.1 GCA_903830015.1 uncultured Solirubrobacterales bacterium
CGGTCGACGCCTACGGCAAGCACCTCTTCCTGCGCTTCGACGGGGAGCTGGTCATCCACTCGCACCTGCGGATGACCGGCGCCTGGTCGACCCGGCTGGAGGGCCAGCGCCACCGCCGCTCGCCGCGCCGGGCGTGGCTGGTGATCCGCGCCGCCGGCCACGAGGTGGTCCAGTTCGACGGGCCGGTGCTCGAGCTGATGACCGGCGCCCGCGCCCGCGGCGACCGCCGGATCGCCGGCCTGGGGCCCGACATCCTGGCCGCCGAGCTCGACGAGGAGCGGGTGCTGCGCCGGCTGCGCGAGGACGACCCGACGCGCCCGATCGGCGACGCGCTGCTCGACCAGAAAACGGTCGCCGGGATCGGAAACATCTGGAAGTGCGAGGGCTGCTGGGAGGCGCAGGTCGACCCGTGGCGCCCGGCCGGCACGGTCTCCGACGAGGAGGTCGTGGCCATCCTGCGCGCCACGCGGCCGCGGATGCAGGAGACCGCGCGCCTGGGCATGCAGGCCCGCGAGGAGCAGGCCTACGGCCGCGCCCGCAGGCGTTGCCGGCGCTGCGGCGAAAGGATCCTCGTGAAGGGCCAGGGTGACGAGAACCGCCGGACCTTCTGGTGCCCCGGATGCCAGCGCTGAAGCACCACCCGGCCACGGCCGGGCGCCCGCTGCGGATCGGCCACAAGGGCGCCCACCTGATCGCGCCAGGCAACACGCCGGCCTCCTTCCAGGCCGCCCTGGAGGCCGGGGTCGACATGATCGAGTTCGACGTGCTGCCCCGGCGGCTGGACGGCAGCGGCGGCCTGGTGCTCGCCCACGACTACCTGGACGCCTCCCAGCGCGTGCCGCTCACCCTCGAGGAGGGGCTGGCCCACCTGGCCGAGCCCCGCTACGCCGAGCTGCGCCTTGACCTCGACATGAAGCTGCCCGGCTCCGAGGGTGAGGTCGTCGAGGCCCTGCACCGCCACGGGCTTGCCGACCGCACCCTCGTCTCGACGATGGAGCCCTCGAGCATCGACCTGTTCCGGGAGATCGCCCCGGAGATCCCGCTCGGGCGCTCCTTCCCGCGGGTGCGGCGCGACCCCACCTCCCACCCCCTCAAGCGCTGGCCGGCCTACGCCCTGGTGGCCTGGTACCGCTGGCGCCTTCCGGCAATCGCCGCGCGCGACGTTCGCCGGGGCCGGATCGACGCCCTCATGTGCCACTGGGCCTTCGTCACGCCGCGGCTGGTCGAGCGGGTCACCGGCGCCGGGGGCGAGCTCTACGTCTGGACGGTCGACGACTCCCGGCGGATCGCCCGCCTGGAGGCGATGGGGGTGACCGGGGTGATCACCAACGACCCCCGGCTCTTCGCGGCCCCCTAGCCTTCACCGTGTGAGCGAAGAGACCTACAGGCTGCTCCAGAGGGTGCCGGTCTTCGAGACCCTCGGCGAGGAGGACCTGAGGCGCGTCTCGGAGGTCGTGGTCACCCGCCACTTTCCCAAGGGCCAGGTCCTCTTCCGCGAGGGCGACGCCAGCAACACCTGTTACGTGGTCCGCACCGGCCACGCCCGCGCCATCCGCGAGCATCCCGACGGGCGCACGATCACCCTCACCCACTTCGGCCCCGGCGACACCTTCGGCGAGCTGGCCATGTTCGACGACGAGGTGCGCTCGGCCACCGTGGAGACGATCGACGAGCTCGACGTGCTGGCCATCCCCGGCCGCGACATGCGCCGCCTGATGGCCGAGCACGCCGACATCGCCAGCAAGCTGGTGATCTCCCTCGGGCGCCGGATGCGGGTCGCCAACGAGCGGCTGATGCGCCAGTCCTTCCAGACCGTGCAGAGCCGCGTGGCCATCGTCCTCACCGACCTGGTCGCCCAGGCGCGGCTGGAGGGCGCCGGCGAGGGGCCGGTCGAGCTGCGGATCAACCAGGCCGACATCGCCCAGCTGGCCGGCTGCTCGCGCGAGTCGGCCAGCCGCTTCCTCACCACGCTGGCCCGGGCCGGGGTCACCAGGCAGCGCCGCGGGCGGGTCACGATCCTCGACACCGACGCCCTCGCCGGCTACATCTACTGAGCGCCGGCCGGTAGGCTCCCGCCGGTGCAGGTTCTGAACTTCTACTCGACGATCTTCGCCGACCAGCTGCGCCGTGGGCGCAAGAGCGCGACGATCCGCCTCGGCGACAAGAGCCACAAGTACCGCAAGAACCAGGCCGTGCTGGTGACCATCGGCTACCAGTTCTCGCCGCGGGAGAAGATCTTCGAGGCGGTGATCGACCAGGTCGACGTCAAGCGCGTGCGCGACCTCTCGCCCCGGGATATCGAGCACGACAACCCCGAGTTCCGCCGCCACGACGAGCTGATCCACTTCCTCGAGCAGATCTACGGCCGCACGGTGACCATGGAGGACATCGTCACCGTCGTGCGGTTCTCGCAGATCGTCGAGAACCCGCCGAACTACACCGACGCCCGCCTGGGCATCGGCGGCGCCCAGAACTAGGCCCTCAGAGAGCGCGATCGCGCACCGCTGGCCCCGATCCGCGAGAGGGGCGGAAAACCCCGTGTTTGCGGACCCGTTAATCCGGGATGCGATTTCTCAGCGTCCGTGCTACACTCGATCTGCGTCGTTGGCACTCATATGCTGCGAGTGCCAATATCCGGCGCAAAACCCCGCAAAATCGGACAGAACGAGGTTTGAAAGCATGAATCTGAAGCCGCTCGGCGATCGACTGATCGTCCGCGCCACCGACGAGGAGGAGACGACGGCCAGCGGCCTCGTCCTCCCCGACACCGCCAAGGAAAAGCCCCAGCAGGGAGAGGTTCTCGCCGTCGGCGAGGGCTCGTGGGACGAGGACGGCGACAAGCGCATCCCGCTCGACGTCAAGAAGGGCGACAAGGTCCTCTACAGCAAGTACGGCGGCACCGAAATCAAGGTCGACGGAGAGGACCTGCTGGTCCTCCGCGAGAGCGACGTCCTCGCGATCGTCGAGTCCTGAACCCCCAGACCAAGGAGAAACAAGAGCCAATGGCACACAAGGAACTGAAGTTCGACTCGGAAGCGCGCAAGTCGCTCGAAGCCGGGGTCGACGCGGTTGCGGACGCCGTCAAGGTGACGCTCGGGCCCAAGGGCCGGTACGTCGTCATCGACAAGAAGTTCGGCGCCCCGACCATCACCAACGACGGAGTCACCATCGCCCGCGAGATCGAGGTCGAAGACCCGTTCGAGAACCAGGGCGCCCAGCTCGTCAAGGAGGTCGCCACGGCGACCAACGACGTGGCCGGTGACGGAACCACCACGGCGACCGTCCTCGCCCAGGCGATCGTTCGCCAGGGCCTGAAGAACGTCGCCGCCGGCGCCCAGCCGCTCGCGCTCAAGCGCGGGATCGAGCAGGCAGTCGACTCGATCGTCGACGACATCCAGTCGCAGTCCAAGGAGGTCAGCGGCAAGGAGCAGATCGCCCGCGTCGCGACCATCTCGGCCGGCGACGACGAGATCGGCGACGTGATCGCCGACGCGATCGAGAAGGTCGGCAAGGACGGCGTGGTCAACGTCGAGGAAGGCCAGACCTTCGGCATGGACCTCGAGTTCACCGAGGGCATGCAGTTCGACAAGGGCTACATCTCGCCCTACATGGTCACCGACCCCGACCGGATGGAGGCCGTCCTCGAGGACCCCTACATCCTGATCGCCAACCAGAAGATCGGCGCCGTGCGGGACATCCTGCCGGTGCTCGAGCAGGTCATGCAGTCGGGCAAGCCGCTGCTGATCATCGCCGAGGACGTCGAGGGCGAGGCCCTCGCGACGCTCGTCGTCAACAAGCTCCGCGGCACCTTCACCGGTGTTGCGGTCAAGGCGCCGGGCTTCGGCGACCGCCGCAAGCGGATGCTCGAGGACATCGCGATCCTGACCGGCGGTGAGGTGATCACCGAGGAGATGGGCCTCAAGCTGGAGAACACCGAGGTATCCCAGCTCGGGCACGCCCGCCGCGTCGTCGTCTCGAAGGACACGACGACGATCGTGGACGGCTCCGGCGAGAGCGAGGCGATCAAGGGCCGGATCAACCAGATCAAGGCCGAGGTGGAGTCGACCGACTCCGACTTCGATCGCGAGAAGCTCCAGGAGCGCCTCGCGAAGCTGTCCGGCGGCGTCGCCGTGGTCAAGGTCGGCGCGGCCACCGAGACCGAGATGAAGGAGAAGAAGCACCGCGTCGAGGACGCGCTGCAGGCCACCCGCGCGGCCCTCGAGGAGGGCATCGTGCCGGGCGGCGGCGTCGCGCTGCTGACCGCGGCGACGAAGCTCAAGATCGACGAGTCGCACCACGACGAGGCGACCGGCCAGAAGATCATCCGCCGGGCCCTCGAGGAGCCGATCCGCCCGCTCGCGATCAACGCGGGCCTGGAGGGCTCCGTCGTCGTCTCCGACATCCGCGCGGCGAAGGCCGGCTTCGGCCTCAACGTCGACTCGGGCGAGATGGTCGACCTGGTCAAGGCGGGCATCATCGACCCCGCCATGGTCACCCGCTCGGCGCTGCAGAAC
>CAIKSH010000169.1 GCA_903830015.1 uncultured Solirubrobacterales bacterium
CACCTTGAGCGCGTCGGAGAGTTTCTCGCGCATCCGCTCGAGGGCCTTCTCCCGGTTTCGCGCCTGGCTGCGCGAGTCCTGGGCGACGGTGGTCACCACCGGGCCGCAGCGCTCGGTGATCAGCCGGCGCTGGGCCGCGGTCAGGGAGCGGCTCGCCTCGACGTCGAAGACCGCCTCCACCCGGGTGTCGCTGGTGTTGGCGTGCTGGCCCCCCGGGCCGGAGGAGCGGCTCGTGCGAAGCTCCACTTCGCCGGCCGCAATGGAGATTCCGCGACCGAGATTCAGTCGGTCAGCGGACATTGTGTGACTGCCTAAACGCCATGTTTACGAGTGGTTCCCCGCGGCGTAATACCGGTGGTAACTTCGCGCCTCCATCAAGCAGTTTCATCAGGAGGGAAGTCACAGGAATGCCCACCGGCACAGTTAAGTGGTTCAGTGACGAGAAGGGTTTCGGTTTCATTACGCCCGACGAGGGCAGCCGCGACCTGTTCGTTCACCATACGGCGATCAACGGCGACGGTTACCGAACCCTCGCCGAAGGCGCAAAGGTCTCCTACGAAGAGGAGCCGAGCGACAAGGGACCAAAGGCGGTGGACGTCACCAAGCTTTGACCCGGCAGCAGCCGAACGCAGCGAAGGGCCCCGGACGGGGCCCTTCGTCTTTCCGGGCCCTGCCGGCCCGGGCCCGGACGGGGCCTACCCGTATTCTGTGGCCATGACCACAGCCGCAGGTGCCAGCGCATACGAGATCCCGCAGGAGTTCGCCGACTTCCGGGAGACGATCCGCCAGATCGCCCAGGAGAAGATCGCTCCGCGCGCCCACGACATCGACGCCAGCGCCGAGTACCCGTGGGATATCCGCGAGCTGCTGGCCGAGAACGACATCCTCGGCCTGCCCTTCGAGGCGGAGTACGGGGGAACCGGCACCGGCACGCTGATGCTCTCGATCGCCACCGAGGAGATCGCCAAGGTCTGCGCCTCCTCCTCGCTGATCCTCATGGTCCAGGACCTCGGCACGCTGCCGATCCAGCTCTTCGGCAGCGACGAGCAGAAGGAGCGCTTCCTGCCCCGCTGCGCCACCGGCGAGCTCTCCCCGGCCTTCGCCCTCTCCGAGCCCGAGGCGGGTTCGGACCCGGCCTCCATGCGAACCACCGCCGTCCAGGACGGCGACGAGTGGGTGCTCAACGGCACCAAGAACTGGATCACCAACGCCGGCATCGCCGACTTCTATGTGGTGATGGCCAGCACCGACCGCGAGAACCGCCGGATCGGCGCCTTTATCGTCGAGAAGGACCGCGACGGCTTCTCGGTCGGCAAGCTCGAGAAGAAGATGGGGATCAAGGGCTCGCCGACCGGCTCGCCGGTCTTTGAGGACGTCCGGATCCCCGACGCCAACGTGATCGGCGACCCGGAAAAGGGGTTGGGGCTGGCGCTCGGCGTCCTGCAGCGCACCCGGCTCGGCGCCGCTGCCCAGGCGGTCGGCCTGGCCCAGGGCGCCACCGACTACGCCAACGCCTACGCCAAGGAGAGGATCACCTTCGGCAAGCCGATCCACGAGCACCAGGGGGTCGCCTTCAAGCTCGCCGACATGGAGGCCCGCACCGCCGCCGCCCGCGAGCTCACCTACCGGGCATCGGCCGCCGCCGACCGCGACGAGGCCGACCTGGCAAAGCTCACCTCGATGGCCAAGCTGATCGCCTCCGACGTGGCGATGTGGGTAACCACGCAGGCCGTCCAGGTCCTTGGCGGCTACGGGTACGTCAGCGAGTACCCCGTCGAGCGGATGATGCGCGACGCGAAGATCACCCAGATCTACGAAGGCACCAACGAGATCCAGCGCATCGTCATCTCGCGGGCGATGGCCTAGGGACTGGATGCCTCCCGCCCGGCGAATTGCGTTCTCCGCGGCGGTGGCCCTGGCGGCCGGCCTCACGGTGGCCACGCTACTCGGGGGATTCAGCGCCCGCTCGACGGTGCGCACCGTCCAGTGGGTGGCCATCGTGGCCTTCGGCGCGGCAGTGATCTTCGGCGGGGCGATCCTGATCGCGCTGAAGATGGCCGACTGGTCCTCCGGCGGCTCGGAGGAAGATTTCGAGGAGCTGGTGGTGGAGAGCGAGCGGCTGGCCGCCGAGGGCGTGGCGGCCGAACCCGACGAGATGGAGTTCCTCGAGCTCGACCCGTGGTCGGACGAGGACTTCGAGGAGCTGGTCCGCGACGCGCTCGACGACCTGCCCGACCTGCTCCGCGAGGCCCTTAACCGCAACGTCGCCGTGGTCATCTCCGACGGCGGCCGGCGGCACCGCGCCTACGGCCTCTACCAGGGCGACGGCGCCCACCGCGACGACTACAGCGACAGGATCATCATCTTCCGCGACACGCTTCGCCGCGACTTTGGCCACGACCCCGACCTGCTCCGCGAGCAGGTTACGATCACCGTCCGCCACGAGCTCGCCCACCACATCGGCTTCGACGAGCTCGGGGTTCAGGGGCTCG
>CAIKSH010000170.1 GCA_903830015.1 uncultured Solirubrobacterales bacterium
GCCGGCGCAGCGGCCGCCTCGGAACGGTGCTCGTGGCCGGGCTGGCCGCACTCCTCGGCGCGGTGGGAGCGATCGCGATCGACCGTGCCGCCGGCGGCCAGGCCAGCAAGCGGCGCCCAGGGACAATCCCGAAGACCCCGGCCGCGGTCGACCTGGTCGATTACTCGGCGCCTGGCTTCTCGGCCGGCGTCCCGCGAGGCTGGCGCCTGGTCGAGGACGCAAAGGCCAAGGGCGTCTACACCGACAGCACCTGGAAGGCGCCGGCCCCGAGCCGCGCCCGCCTGACCATCGCCTACCGGCCGGGAACCGACGTGAGGCCGGACACCGTGGCCGGAAGCGTGCGCACCGCCCGCTCCCAGAGCCCCACCTACGCCGAGGTCGCCTGGGGGCCGATCGAGCTCAACGGCAACACCGCCACCCGCTGGGTCTACGGATTCAACGGTCGCCAGTACGCCACCTGGACGATGAACCCCTGCGGCACCGCCGTTGCGGTCCACGGCTCCTCACGCCCGGCCGAGTTCCTGCGCTGGGTGCCGACCTTCCGGGCGGTTGCCGCCTCGGTGCGGCCGGCCTGCTCCTGAGCCCCTAGTTGAGCGACGGGTCGTCGGGCAGCGTGGCGATCACGGCGTAGTTGCCGCCCTTGCGCCGCAGGATCCGCTCCCACAGGGCCCCCGGCTCCTCAGTGAATACGTCCTCGAGGCTTGCCGGCTCGACGATCCAGGACTCTTCCTCCATCTCCTCCTCGAGCTGGCCGGCGCTCCAGCCGGCGTGGCCCGCGAAGACCCGGGTGCGCCGCACCGCCTCGGCCATCTCCTGCGGGTCGCCGGCCTGGGTGCCGACGAAGCCCAGGTCGCCCTCGATCAGCAGGGCGGCCGCCGAAGGGTCGTCGAACTCCGCGAGCACGGTCACCGCCGTCTCGCTGACCGGCCCGCCGATGTGGACGTGCTCGTCGGCGCCGGCCACCGGTTCGAGCTCCGGCACCGCGCTGCCGACCGTCGATTCGGCCGGCCGGTTGAGCACCACGCCCATCGCGCCGTCGTCGGTGTGCTCGGCCACGAGCACCACAGTCTTTCGGAAGCGCGGGTCCTGCACGGCCGGCGAGGCGATGAGGAGGTTCCCGCGGAGCGATTCCATGCCCGTATCTTGCCTTATCGGCATGCGGACTCTCGTCGTCTCCGACCTTCACCTTGGCTCCCTGCTCGAACGGGACGTCCTGCGGCGCCCGGAGGCGCTCGAGGCGCTGGTCTCGGAGGCCGAAGCGAGCGACCGGCTGGTGCTGCTCGGGGACACGATCGAGCTGCTGGAAGGTCGGGCGCGGCAGGCCGCCGAGGTCGCCCGACCGGTGCTGGGGGCGCTAGGCCAGGCAATCGGCGCCGACGGCGAGGTGGTGGTCGTTCCCGGAAACCATGACCACGCGATGGTCCGCGGCTGGGTCCACCGGCAGGTCTCCGGGCCGTCCGGCCTGGGCCTCGACGACGTCGTGCCCCGCTCGGCCGGAACGCTCCTGTCGGAGCTCACCGGGTGGCTGGGTCCCGCTCCGGTGGAGGTCCGCTACCCGGGCCTCTGGCTCGACGGGGAGACCTTCGCCACCCACGGCCACTACTGCGACCGGCTTCTCCTCGACGCCTCGGGCCTGCGCCGATCCGACCCCCACCCGCGCCGCACCCCGGCCGACTACGAGCGCTCCCCGGGAACCGACGCCGGCGGGATCGAGCAGCCGCTCGGGGAGATCCTCCCCGACGGGCTCGCCGAAGGGATCGACGCCACCGGCGGCCAGCTGAGGCGGGCACTGCTCTCCGGGATCCCCCGGCTGGCCTCGGTTCCCGGGGCGCGCAACATCGCCGACCTGGCTTCGCTGGCCATCGAGCAGGGCCTCCACCGCCGGGCGGCGATCCCGGCCATGGCCGAGGTCTCCAGGCGCCTGGGGATCGGCGCCCGGTACCTGGTCTTCGGCCACATCCACCGTCGCGGCCCCCTGCCCGACGACCCGGAGGGCATGTGGCGGCCGGACACCAACGGCCCGATGCTCCTCAACAGCGGCTCCTGGGTCTACGACAGCGCCCTGGTGGGGATGCCGACCGGCCGGCCGCGCAGCTACCGCCCGGGCGGCGCGGTGATCGTGGACGGGGACGGGCCGCGCTGCGTGGACCTGCTGGCCGGCGTGCCGGACGATGCCCTGCGCGGCAGCGTCTGATCCCGCTCCGCCCCAGAACCGTATAACGGTCAGGAAGAAGATCTAAGTTGCTTAGGCTTAGATAGCTGGTAGAATACCTGTCATGGCCGAAGAACTCAGCCCCCCGGAAAACATCGAAGAGCAGCCGGAAAGCGTCCCTGAGACGCTCCTGCTGATTCCGCTGGACGAGACCGTCGTCTTTCCGACCATGTCCGTGACCCTGCCGATCGAGGTCGGTGATGACGAGAAGGTGCTCCTCGTGCCGCGCAGCGACGGCGAGTACGCCGGCGTGGGCACGATCGCCACCGTCACCGAGCGCCTGCGTCTGCCCGGCGGAGCCGCCGGCGTGCAGCTGGACGGCGAGATGCGCGGGATCGCCGGCGCCGCCCACACCGACCCGATGGGCCAGCTGCGCGTGGAGACCGTTCCTTCGCCCGACGACTCACCGGTCGACGGCCGCACGCGAGAGCTGGTGCGCGAGTACCGCGCCATCGTCGAGGAGATCCTCGAGCTGCGCGGCGACGACGGCCGGGTGGCCTCTTGGGTCCGCGCGATCGTCGAGCCCGGCGCCCTGGCCGACACCTCCGGGTTCGCTCCCGACCTGACCTTCGAGCAGAAGGTCAAGGTGCTCGAGGCACTCGACGTGACCGAGCGGCTCGAGCTCGTCATCGGGCTCCAGCGTGAGCGCCTGGCCGAGCTGCAGGTGCGCCGCAAGATCCGCGAGGACGTCGAGGAGGGCGCCGCCAAGCAGCAGCGCGAGTACGTGCTGCGGGAGCAGATCAAGGCGATCCGCAAGGAGCTGGGGGAGGACGAGCGGAACCCGGACATCAAGTCGCTGTCGCAGGCGATCCGGAAGGCGCGCCTGCCGAAGCACGCGCAGGAGACGGCGCAGAAGGAGCTGGA
>CAIKSH010000171.1 GCA_903830015.1 uncultured Solirubrobacterales bacterium
GCCGGCTTCGTGCTCGACGCGCTCGGGGCCGACCGCCGGATGCGCGAGGCCCGGGCCGTGGTGGTCGGCGAGGGGCGCCTCGACATCACCACGCTCGAGGGCAAGGCGGCCGGCGAGCTCGCCGTGCGGGCCCGGCAGGCCGGCGTGCCGGCCTTCGCCGTGGTCGGCCAGGACGGGCTCGAGCTGCTCGACCGCCGGATCCTCGACCTCCACGCCGTGATCGAGGCCGGCGACGAGAAGGCCCTGCGCGCCGCCGGTCGCGAGCTGGCCGAGTACCTCTAGGGCCCGGGCGGTGTAGTTGCGGGCGTGCCGGCGAGCGAGAGGACAAGGAGGCCGCGCCGCGCCGTGGTCGTCGGCGCCGGCTCGTTCGGCACCGCCATGGCCCTCCTGCTGGCCCGCGCCGGCCTGCGCACCACCCTCCAGGCCCGGACCGAGGAGCAGGCCCGGCAGATCGCGGCGGCCCGCGAGAACCGCGAGTACCTGCCGGGCGTGGCCCTGGGGCCCGAGCTGAAGGTCGAGGCGGCCGGCGCCGGGCTCGACCGGGCCGACATCGTCTTCCTCGCCGTGCCGGCCCACTCGCTCGGCGAGGCCGCCGCGCGGCTGGAAGCGGCCGGCATGCCGCCCTCCGCCTCGGTGGTAACCCTGGCCAAGGGCCTGGTCCCCCCGGACGGCCAGACGCCGACCGGCGTCCTGGGCCACGCCTTCGGGCGCCAGCGCGTGGCGGTAATCGGCGGCCCGGCCCACGCCAGCGAGCTGGTCCGCGAGGGGGGCGCGCTGGTCGCCGCGTCGGAGAACCCGGCCCTCGCCGCCGCGCTGGCCAGGATCTTCACCCGCGGCGGGGTGATCTGCGAGCTCTCCGACGACCCGGCCGGCGTGGAGCTGGCCGGCGCGGCCAAGAACGCCGCCGCACTGGCCTCCGGGGCCACCGTCGCCCAGGGCCTCAACGCCGCCGGGGCGGCGGCCGGCCACATCTTCCAGGAGGTCTGGCGGCTGGCCGAGGCCCACGGCGCGCGGCCCGAAGCGATGATCGGCCTGGCCGGAACCGGCGACCTGGTCGCCACCGCGCTGGCCCCCAGCAGTCGCAACCGCATGGCCGGCGAGCTGCTGGCCTCGGGCGTGCCGGCCGCGGAGATCCCCGCGCGGATCGGCCAGGCGGTCGAGGCGCTCGACTCGGTTCCCCTGCTGGCCCGCGCCCTGCAGGAGGCCGGCGTGGAGGCGCCGGTCACCGGCGGCCTGGCGGCGCTGGTCCGGGGCGAGCTGGGGCTCGACGGCTGGGTGGCGCTGGTGCGCACCACCGTCCCGCCGCGCGGGACGCTGCGCCTCGGCGTGCGGCCCGGCTTCTGGGCCCGCCTGCGGGCGCGCCTGGCGAGCCTGTTCAGGCGCCCTTGATCGAGGTGACGATCGCCTCGTAGACGCCGGCGCCGTGCGGCTCCTCGGCCACCCGGACGTGATCGAGCCCGGCGATCGCGCCGGCCAGCTCCGGGTCGCGCTCCAGCGCGTTGGCCACCAGCCAGAACTCGCCGACCACGCCGGCGACCCGCAGGTCCTCGCGCGAATCACCGACCGCGATGCACTCCTCGGGCTCGAAGCCGCGCATCCGCTGGTGGGCGGCGACGGCGGCGGCCTTGGAGACCCCGCGCGGGCGCAGGTGGTAGGCGTGAACCTCGTCGAGCTCGGCCAGCGCCGGCGAGCGGCGGCGCACGGCGCCGTTGTCGCTCAGCTCGAGGTCTTCGTGGCCGTGGCTGGCCAGGAACTCCTCGGCCTCGCCGGTGTCGACCATCCCCCGCAGCAGGTGGGAGACCTCGCGGCCGGTGTGCCAGGGGGCGTGGACCTCCAGGCAGCCCGAGTACTCCTCCAGCAGCAGGGCCGGCGCCCCGCTCTGGTCGATCTGCTCGTGGATCGAGCGCTCGTCGGGCTGCCAGTCCCCGGTGAGCCAGTAGGTCTCGCCCTCCATCACCAGGCCGGCGCCGATCTCGAAGATGCAGGAGTCCTGCCCGAAGAGCCGGGCGTCCTCGACCGCCACGGCGCGGCGGCGGCCCGACATCACCACCACCTCCACCCCGGAGCGCAGGCAGACCTCGATCGCGCGTGCGCCGAGGGCGGTGAACTCGCCCTCCGAGCCGGCGAAGAGGCACCCCCCGGGGCCGAGGAGCGTGCCGTCCATGTCCACGTAGGCACAACGCACCGGGACGAGGTTAGCCGCGCCCCGTAGCATCACGGCGGTGTCCGTCGCCCGAACCACCGAGCCCTGGAGCGCGATGCTCGACGCGGGCCGGCAGGACGGGCGCCTGGTCCGCGAGGCCTTCGAGGGCGCCCGCGAGCCCGAGCTGGTGGAGCTTCCCGATGAGCTCAGCCCGGTGGTCCTGGAGGGGCTGCGGACCGCCGGCATCGAGGCCCTCTACGCCCACCAGGCGGCGGCGCTCCAGAGCGCCTGGGAGCAGACGACGATCGTCACCACCGGCACCGCCTCGGGCAAGTCGCTCTGCTTCCAGCTCCCGACGCTCGAGGTGCTCTGCGGCGATGCCCATGCTCGGGCGATCTACCTCTACCCGACCAAGGCGCTGGCCCAGGACCAGGCCCGCTCACTGGCCCGCTTCGGCCTGACCGACCGGATCCGCCCGGCGATCTACGACGGCGACACCCGCCGCGAGGAGCGCTCGGCGATCCGCCGGAAATCCAACCTGATCCTCACCAACCCCGACATGCTCCACGTCGGCATCCTGCCCAACCACCAGGCCTGGGGTGACCTGTTCGCCAACCTCGCGCTCGTGGTGGTCGACGAGGCCCACGTGTACCGGGGCGTCTTCGGCTCGCACGTGGCCAATGTCCTGCGCCGCCTGCGCCGGATCGCCGCCGCCTACGGCACCTCCCCGCGCTTCCTGCTCGCCTCGGCGACGATCGCCAACCCGGTCGAGCTGGCCGAGCGGCTCACCGGCCTGGAACCGGTGCGGGCGATCGGCGAGGACGGCTCCCCCGGCTCGAGCCGCGAGATCGCGATCTGGAACCCGCCGGTGGAGGACGAGGCGCTCCAGCTGCGCCGCAGCCCGCTGGCCGAGGCGGCCGAGATGGTGGCAACGCTCACCGCGCAGGGCGCACGCTCGATCTGCTTCATGAAGTCGCGCAAGGGGGTCGAGCTCGTCTCCCGGATGGCCGCCGACGAGCTCTCCCGCCGCGGGCACCGCGAGCTGGCCGGGCGGGTGGCCGCCTACCGCGCCGGCTACACGCCCCAGCAGCGCCGCGAGCTCGAACAGGCGCTGGTGGAAGGCGGGATCCTCTCCGTCGTCACCACCGACGCCCTCGAGCTGGGCATCGACATCGGCGAGCTCGACGCGGCGATCTGCATCACCTTCCC
>CAIKSH010000172.1 GCA_903830015.1 uncultured Solirubrobacterales bacterium
CGCGGCGGGTCAGTCGAACCGCAGCTCGTCGAGCTTCGACCAGCGCGGATCCTTGTCGGGAGGGTGCTCGTGGGCCCGGTCCTCGTTGAGGTTGGCGCCACACTTCGGGCACAGGCCCAGGCAGCCCTCCCGGCACAGGACCTGGGCCGGAACGGCCAGCGCGAGGGCGTCCCGGGCCCAGGCGGCGACGTCGAGCTCGCCGTCGTGGACGTAGGGGCTCTCCACCCCAGACTCGCCGGCCTGCTCGGCCTCGCGGGCATCGACTTCGAGCTTCTCGTGGGCCGGCTCCAGGCAGCGCATGCAGCGCCCCTCCAGCGAGACGGTGAAGGCCAGGCGCAGCGCCCACCCGTCGCCGTTGATGCGCGAGACGTCGAGCCGTACCGGGAGCTCCCGCGGCACCGGCTCGTAGTCCTCGCCCCCGAAGCGCAGCTCGCCCAGGGTTACCACGGGCTCGAGCCGCCGGCCCTCGCCGACGGTGAGGCCGAGCCCGTCGAGGTCGATCGTCGAGTCGCCTTCCGCCACGCGGCGAGGGTAGAGGCCGCGCGGGCCGGTGCGTAACCTTGGCCGCGTGCCGCCCACCGTCGAACTGCTGCTCTGGTCCGGCTGCCCCTCCCACGAGCGGGCGCGCGAGCAGCTGGCCGGGGTAATGGCCGAGCTGGGGCTGGACCCCGCGTCGGTTACCGAGCGCGCCGTGGAGAGCGACGAGGAGGCCGGGCGGCTCGGCTTCGTGGGCTCCCCCACCGTCCTGGTCGACGGGCGCGACGCGGTCGACTCCGCCGGCGCGCCTGCAGCGCTGACCTGCCGCCTGTACCGTCGCCGGGACGGCAGCCCGTCCCCGCTGCCCGACACCGAAGACCTGCGCGAGGCCCTGGCCCGCGCGATCGACAGCGAAGGAGGCCCCCAGTGAGCATCGAGACCGGCCAGCCCGCCCCCCAGTTCACCCTTCCCGACACCGCCGGCGCAATGCACTCGGTTCCCACCGGTGCCCCGGCAACCGTCGTGGTCTGGACCTGCAACCACTGCCCGTACGCCCTGGCCTGGCACCCCCGGGTCGTCGCGGTGGCCAACGACTACGCCGACCGCGGCGTCCAGGTCCTGTGCGTGAACTCCAACGACGCCGTCCGCTACCCGGACGACTCGGCCGAGGCGATGGCCGCGCGCGTGGCCGCCGATCCCGGCGAGTGGCCGATGCCCTACCTCTACGACGAGAGCCAGGAGGTCGCGCGGGAATGGGACGCCAGGACCACCCCCGACGTCTATGTGCTCGACGCGGCCGGCAACCTCGCATACCGGGGCGCGCCGGACGCCGACTGGGAGGACCCGGCCCTCGACGCCGCCTGGCTGCGCGGCGCGCTGGACGCCGTCCTGGCCGGCCAGGCGCCCGAGCCGGCGCAGACTGAGCCGGTCGGCTGCTCGATCAAGTGGCGCGAGTAGGCCCGCGGCCGATTCCTTGCAGTCCGTCAGAACCCGGGCGTACGGTGCGACCTCACCCCCATGGACATCTCCGTAACCAGGCTGGATGA
>CAIKSH010000173.1 GCA_903830015.1 uncultured Solirubrobacterales bacterium
CGACCACCGCGCCGACCAGCTCGAGATGGCTGCGCGCGGCGATCTCGGGGACGACGCCTCCGTAGGCGTCGTGAACGCCCTGCGAAGAGATCACGTTGGAGAGGATCGTGGCGTCGGCGCCTACCACCGCGGCACAGGTGTCGTCGCAGCTCGTTTCGAGCGCCAGGACCGGGCCGCTCACGAGGGAACCACCGGTCCGGCGGCCGCCGGCACGTCATCGAGCGTCCCCCGGAGGGTTCCGGGCGTCCGCCACATGATGATCGCGTCCTCCCCGTTGTCGTGGTAGTAGGAGCGGCGTCGGCCGGCGGCCAGGAACCCGTACCTCTCGTAGAGGGCTATGGCCCCGTCGTTGGACGGGCGGACCTCGAGGGTGAGCTGAGCGTCGTCCCCGAGCCGCCCGAGCAGCTCCTCGATCATGGCGACGGCGTGGCCGCGCCGTCGCCGGGCCGGGTCGACCGAGACGTTCATCAGGTGCCAGACCTCTTCGTAGCGCGAGCAGACGAGGTAGCCGGCGAGCACGCCGTCTTCCTCGAGGGCCAGGCACACCCCCGCCGGTTTGCTGAGCTCGAGCACGAACATCGCCAGCGACCACGGCGTCGGGAAGCACTGGCGTTCGATCCCGATTACGTCGGGCAGGTCGCCGTAGACCAGTCGTCTGATGGTGGGTTGCGTTTCCGGCATCTCAGCGGCCAGGGCGTTCGGCGTCGGGCGCCCTCACGTACTCCGGCACCACGGGCCCGGTTGTGGCCGGGCCGCGCGAGGCCAGCTCGCAGAGCGCTTCGCCGGCGATCAGGTTAAGCGGGTCCGCGGGCTCGAGCCAGTCTGCAACGTCGCTGCCGGCGCCTGGTGCAAAGCCTTCCGGGATCACCCCGGCGACGACCCACGGCCGCCCGGCGAGCACCTCGTCGAGTGCTTCCGGGCCCAAAGCGACCGGCCCGAAGATCCGGTCGCCGTCGGCCGCCCAGCCGGCGGCGAAGAGCTCTCCCCGCCGGGCGTCGATCACCGCGCAGACCGGGCGTCCGCCGCAGGCCCGCAGGGCCGGAAGGGCGAGCGCCTCCAGGGAGTCGACCGCCACCACGCGCGCTCCGGTGGCGCGCCTGAGCCCTTCGGCGGTGGCCGCCGAGATCCTGAGGCCGGTGAAGGTGCCTGGCCCGGCCCCTACGCCGATCGTCCCGACCTCGTTCCAGGTGCTGCCGCACTCGGAGAGGAGGCTCTCGAGACCCTCCAGCAGCTGGGCCGAGTGGCCCGGGCGCCCGCCGGCCGGCGGCTCGAGCCGCCGCCAGCGGATCGTTTCCCCGGAATCGACGGCCACGATGGTGGCCGTCGTGGAAGTGTCAAAAGCGACCGTGCTCATCGGTCCCGGTGCCACTCAACGGTCAGCTGCCGTGCGTCACCGCCTTCGTGGGTGAAGCTCACCTCGCAGGCCGGCACCCAGCCGATGCCGGACGGGGCCTCCGAGGACCACTCGACGAAGGTGACGCGCTCCGGGCCGGCTTCGCTGTCGAAGAGGGCCGGGTCCTCCTCCCCACCCCCGATGCGCTGGAAGTCGAGGTGCGAGATCGGGTAGCGCTCGCCCTGGTAGCGGCGCGCCAGGGTGAAGCTGGGGCTGGTGACCGGCCCCCGCACTCCGAGCTCCCGGCAGGCGGCGCGTACGAAGGTCGTCTTCCCCGTTCCCACCTCGCCGCTCAGGAAGACGATGTCCCCGGGCGAGAGCTGGCGCGCGACCTCGGCCGCCACGGCTTCGGTCGCCTCGGGGCCTTCGGTCAGCCGCCGGTCAGTCCCGGGCACCGGAGAGGCGGCGCAGGCCGATTCCGCCGGCCAGCAGGAGAAGCCCCGCGCCGGCGGTCAGCGGAAGCTCGACGCCGGTTCGCGCCAGCTGAGCCGGCAGCTCACCCGTGCCGGTCGCCGCGGGGGCATCGACCGATCCACCGGAGGTCGCTCCCGACGCGCCATCGGACGAGCCGGAACCCGATTCGCTGCTGCCGCCCCCGTCGGTGACGCCGTTCAGCGGATCGACGTACTGGTCGTCGCCGGCACTCTGGGCCATCGCCGCCGGCGCCACGGCCAGGGCGCTGCAGGCAAGGAGAACGGGCGCGAGCCGACGCAGGGACATCCTCATGAAGGGTAGTGAATGGTTTGCGCCGCGGCGCCGGCTGGCTGGGCCTCCTTCGCTAGCGTCCCCGGCGTGGAGGGTGCGCCAGCAGACGACCCGCCTACGCGCCTCGAACGCGCCAAGGGCTCCGACACCGTGCGCGCCGCCGGGGTGGCCTCCGCGCAGCTCATCGCCAACGTCCTGGCCCTTCTCACGACCGTTGCCCTGGCAGA
>CAIKSH010000174.1 GCA_903830015.1 uncultured Solirubrobacterales bacterium
CACCGGCGCCTCGTCGGGAATCGGCGCCGAGCTGGCCCGGGAGCTGGCCGGGCGCGGCCACGGCGTGACGCTGGTCGCCCGCCGCGACGACCGGCTCGAGGAGCTCGCCCGGGAGCTCGAGGGCGCCTATGGAGTGACCGCGGCGGTGGTTCCCTGCGACCTGGCCGACGCCGGCGCCCGGGAGCAGCTGATGGACGGCCTGGCCGACGGCCCCGCCCTCGTGGGCCTGTGCAACAACGCCGGCTTCGGCATGAACGGCCTGGTCTCCGGCAACGACGCGGGCCGCGAGCGCCAGATGGTCGAGCTGAACGTCGACGCCCTCCACGACCTGACCCTCCGGGCCTTGCCCGGGATGCTGGAGCGGGGCACGGGCGCGATTCTCAACGTCGCATCGACGGCCGCCTTCCAGCCCCTGCCCTACTTCGCCACCTACGGGGCGACCAAGGCCTTCGTCCTCTCCTTCACCGAGGGCCTGAGCCACGAGCTGGGCGGAACGGGCGTCTCCTGCACGGCGCTCTGCCCCGGCCCGGTCAAGACCGAGTTCGCCGAGGTTGCCGGGAGCGCCGGCTTCGAGGACGCAATGCCCAGCTTCGCCTTCGTCGACGCCCGCGACGTGGCCCGCGCGGCGGTCGAGGGAATGGTCAAGGGCAGCCGTACGGTCATCCCCGGAAAGGCCAACTGGGTCCAGGCCCAGGCCGGCCGCATCTCGCCGCGGGCGATCACCCTGCGCCTCTCCGAGCAGATGGGCCGCGGCGCCAGCTAGCCGGCGCCGAGCGCGTCCAGCTTGGCCTGGGTGCGCATCTCGCTGAGGATGCGCTCCAGCCGGGGCTCGGCCTCGTCGTCGACGTGGTTCATCGCCCCGGCGACGGCCGGATGGTGCTCGCCGATCGCCCGGTGCATCTCGTGGGCCACCGCGCGGTAGCTGGGATGGCCCTCCCGCCCCGAGCGCAGCTCGATCAGCTGCATCGCCTCGCGGGCGTTGAGGTCGAGGACGTAGCGGATCCGGTAGCCCAGGCAGAGGGCGTAGGGGGCGGCGTCGGCCATCCCCTCACCCGCGATGCGCCCGTACTCGGCGGCCGAGAGCTCCAGGGCGCGCCGGTAGTCGTCGGCGACCCCGGCCCGCTCGAGCTCCTGGGGGACGCCGGCGCCGAGCTCCGGGCCGAGCGCCTGCCACTGGACGGTGAGCATCCGGTGCCGCTGGAGGTCGCGGAAGGCGCCGTAGTCGGAGACGATCTCGAACCGGTAGCGCAGCGCCTCGAAGCCCCTTCCCGGGCGGTGGCGGCGGTTGGCCCGCTCTCCGACCAGGCCGGCGATCGCCGCGGACCTCTCGTCGGCGCCGAGCGCCTCGACGGCCTGCCGGGTGCGCTCCTCGGAGACCCCGGACTGCTCGAAGAGCAGCGCGCAGAGAAGGTCCTCCTCGGTGCCGTCCACGTGCAGCAGGCGAACCGACGGCGCCCCGTCGGCGTCGCCTTCGTGCTCGATACCCAGCCGGGCGGCCAGGTCCCGGCCGGCCTGAACCCGGCTCTCGAGGTAGCCGATCCACTCTCCCCCACGGTCGGGGCGCTCGACGCGGGCCACGAAGCTGGGCATGACGTCCTGGATCGTCTCCAGGAGCATCGTCCCGTAGTCGCGGGCCTCGGGCAGCGGGTGGGCGAGCAGGTGGAGGATCAGCTGCTCGTAGGTCTGGCCGCTGGCGAAGATGCCCATGTGGGAGAGCGAGGCCGCCGGCAGCAGGCCCCGGAGCAGGTCGAGCGCCTTGGCCTCCAGCGCCCGGGCGTGGGCCGCCTCGGACTCTCCCCCGGCGGCCGGGAACTCCTCTGCGGCCCAGGCCACGACGCGGGGTAGCGACCGCGAGTAGATGGTGAACAGCTCGTCCATCGCCTCCTCGTACTGCGGCCCCAGTGCCTCGTCGCGGTAGTAGCGGTAGCCGCCGCCGGGCATCGGACCGTCGTAGGGGATGTAGCG
>CAIKSH010000175.1 GCA_903830015.1 uncultured Solirubrobacterales bacterium
CCCTGCGGGTGCAGAACGGGGCCCTCAGCCTCGTCGCCGGACAGATCGGCGACGACGTGCAGGCGACGGTCACCACCACGCGGAAGACGCTGAACTCCCTGATCCTGCAGGAGATCGACCCGATCGAGGCCTTCTCCTCGGGCGCGATCGCCGTCGAGGGCGACGGGATGGCCGTGGGCGGCTTCCTCGGGCTGCTCGAGGAGCCCGACCCGCGCTTCCCGATCGTCACCCCGCGCGGCTAGGGGGCGCTGGCGCCGCCGGTGCCCGACGGGGCGGCGGTCCCGCCGGAGTTCTGGCGTTCGCGCGGCTTGGGCGCCGGCGCGCTGCCGCCGCCCGAGGCTCCCCGCTCACCGGGGGAGCTGGCGCCCAAGGCGGCCGAGCTTCGCAGTCGCGCTGTCGCCGCTGACCTGCACGTCCTGGACCTTCAGCTTCGCCAGGGCGGGAAGGTCACCCAGGTCGATGCCCGCCTTCGAGGCGCAGGCCTGGGCCGAGGTGGCGCCCGAGCCCTGCCCGTCGACCTGGAGGTTGCAGACGGCAGTGGCGTCTCCCTCTTCGGCGGCCGAGACGTAGCTGGTGACCGTGGCCTCGACCTGGACGGTCTCCGGCTCCTTGGAGGTTGTCGTCGACGAGGTGGTGGCGGTGGTCACCGTCTGGGCCACGGTGGGGATTGTCGGGGTATCGCCCCCACCACCCCCGCCGTTTACCAGGAGCACGGCGGCCACCGCGCCGCCGGCGATGACCAGGGCGATGATCAGGGCCGTGGACCGGGTCATTCCCCGGTCTTCGCCGTCAGGGGTTCAGTTCCTGCCTGAGGCCGGCGATCGCCTTGTCAGCGATGCGGCCGAAGGCCAGGCCGAGGAGCGGGTCGAAGAGCTTCGCGGCGCCCTTGAGGGTGAGCTCGGCGTCGTAGGTGACCCTCGACCCGTCGCCCACCGCCTCGACAGTGATCTCGTCGAGGCTGGTGACGGTGGAGTTCTCGCCGCTGACCACGAACCGGCTCGGCGGCTCGTAGGCGGTCATGACGTAGACCAGCGGCGTGGTGCGGCCCATGAAGCTCGCCTCTACCCGGAACTGCGTGCCGACCCCGATCGGGCCGTCGGTGAGCTTTTCGGCCCTGACGATGCCTGGGTCCCAGTGGGCCGTGTTGCTGAAGTCGGCCAGGTAGTCGAAGGCCTCCTGCTGGCTCTTTGTCCCGTCGACCGTTTCGCGTGCGTGGGCCATGGCTTCAGGCTAGCCGGCGCCCGGTCAGGCAGTCATCTCGAGCTCTTCGCCGTCCCGGCCGTCGAGCGCGGCCATCGAGGCCCGGGTGCCGGCGTCGCGCTCGGCGTTGAGGTCCAGGAGCGGCGCGATGATCCCGCGCAGGTAGAAGAAGAGCTTCCACACCGGCGGGGTGATCACCCTGGGGGCGCGGCGCTCGATCCCGGCGACGACCGCCGCGGCGGCCTGCTCGGGCCGCAGCCGGCGCTTGAGGGAGCCGGGCAGGGCGTCGAGGACCCCCTTGACCACCGGATCGGTGTCGAGGGCCCGCTGGACCATGTCGGTGTCGATGAAGCCGAAGTGGACCGAGGTCGCCGAGGCGCCGAGCGGGAGCAGCTCGACGCGCAGGCCACGGGCCATCGCTTCGACCGCCGCCTTGCTCATGCCGTAGGGGATGCTGCCGGCACTGTTCGCGAAGGCCATGACCGACGAGATGGCGATCACCTGGCCGCGGCGCTCGATCACCTGCGGCAGCGCCGCCTGGACGGTGTTTACGACACCGTTGACGTTCACGTCGAGGATCCGGTCGAAGGTCTCGGTGGCCATCGAGCGCATCGTCGCCGCGCGCGAGACGATTCCGGCGTTGGCGACCACCACATCCAGGCCGCCGAACCGCTCGACCGTCTGCGCCACCGCCCGCTGCATGGCGCCGCGATCGGTGACGTCGGCCTGGAGGCCGAGCGCAACCTCGTCGCCGCCGAGCTCCTCGACCGTCCGGTCGATCTCGTCGGGGCGCAGGTCCACCACCACAACCTTCGCCCCCCTGGCCCGCAGCTGCATGGCGATCGCCTTTCCGATCCCCCGGGCTCCCCCGGTGATCAGCACGACCTTGCCGTTGACGCTGTAACTGGCCATCGGCTCACCCTTTCACAGCTGGCGCGGCGCGGCGCTCCGGCCCTAGTGGAGCCAGCCGGGATCGAACCGGCGACCTCCTGCTTGCAAAGCAGGCGCTCTCCCAGCTGAGCTATGGCCCCGTGCGGCGCCGAGTCTAGCCCGGCCGGGGGGCGCTCCTAGAAGTCGAAGTCGCGCGGCGGCTTGCGCTCGAACCAGAGCCGGTCGTGCTCCGGGGTCTCCTCCAGGAACTCCGGGGTCTCCTCGAGCTCGTCGCGGGCCTCTTCGGGATTCCCGCCCTCAGCGGCCGATTCGGCGGGCGCCTGAGGCGGCGTGCCCACCGGGCGCTCCGGGGGCGCTCCGACCGCAGGCGTCGGCGGTTCGGGCATGACCGCCTCCTGGGACTCCTCGACGGTGAACGCGCGGGTCTCCTGCGAGGGCGGTTCGGCGGGGATCTCCTCAATGACGACCGCCTCCTCCTCGACAACCTCGGCCACATCACCAATCGGCTCGCCAGCGGCGACCACGTCGACCTCGGTGGTCTCGCCGGCCTCCACGACCTCAGCCTCCGCATCGGCGACCTCGGCCACCGCCACGCCGTCGGCCTCCGCGCTGACCACGACGGCCTCGATATGGGTCTCCTCTTCGCCTTCGGCGGCGATCTCGGCGGCGCGGGCCTCACGCTGGGCCGGGTCGCCGAGCGCCTCGCGCTCCTCGATGGCGATCACGGCCGGATCGGCGCCGTTGCGGCGCTTGAGGTCGAAGTGTTCGCGGATGGCTTCGTCGAGCATTCCCATTGGCACAGAGCCTACGACATCGCAATCGGACCGTCAGCGCCCCGCGCAGGAGGCGGGCGGCGGCCGGTAGAATCGCCTTACTGCGGGGCTATAGCTCAGTTGGGAGAGCGCCTGGATCGCACCCAGGAGGTCGCCGGTTCGAGTCCGGCTAGCTCCATCGCATCGGGTTCCGCGGCGCCTTAATGGGCGATCCAGGACTCGAACCTGGGACCTCGTCCTTATCAGAGACGCGCTCTAACCGGCTGAGCTAATCGCCCGCGGAGACCGGCAGGATAGCGATGGCCGCCCGCCGCGGGGCGCCGGTCAGGAGAGCCGCGACGCGCGGATCCGGCCGGCGATCCCCTCCGCATCCTCGAGGCTGTCGATCGCGATCTCGGCCTTGTAGCCGGTGCCTCGGGGCCGAACCTTCACCTCGGCGCCCATCGCCTCGGAGAGCATGAGCGAGATCTCCTCGCAGGCGGCCTGCTGGTCGGGATGAACGCGGGCGCCGGCCTTGCCCTTCCTGGGCTTCTTTGCCCCTTCGTTGGCCGCCCGGGCGCGCTCCTCGAGCACGCGGACCGACCATCCCCCCTCGGCAGCGTCGCGCGCCAGCCGGCGACGGTCGGTGTTGCTCTCGGCCAGGAGCAGCGCCTTGCCGTGGCCCTCGGAGAGCTTTCCCTCCTCGAGCAGGACGAGCGCCTCGTCGGGAAGCTCGAGGATCCGCAGGAGGTTGGAGATCGCCGACCGGCTGCGACCGACGCTCTTGCCCACCGCCTTCTTGGTGAGCCCGAGCTCTTCGACGAGCGCCGCTACGGCGCGGGCCTCCTCGACCGGGTTGAGGTCGGCCCGGGCCATGTTCTCCACGATCGCCGCTTCCAGCGAGGAGGCGTCGTCGCGCTCCTCGACGATCGCCGGAACGCCCTCCAGGCCGGCGATTCCCGCCGCCCGCCAGCGCCGCTCGCCGGCGACCAGCTCGTAGCGGCCTCCGGCCACCGGCCGTACCAGCACCGGCTGCAGGACGCCCTTCTCGGAGACCGAGTCGGCCAGGGCCTGCAGCGCCTCCTCGTCGAAGCGCCGGCGCGGCTGGTTGGGGTTCGGGGCGATCATGTCGGTGGGGATCTCCTGGAGGCGGGCGCCCTCCTGGGCGCTTCCGCTCACCTCGAGGATCGCCGCCAGGCCGCGTCCAATTCCTGAGTCAGCCACGGGCTGCCACCTCTCTTCCTAGTTCGAAATAGGCGCCGGCTCCGGCGCAGTTCGGGTCGTGATGGGTGACGGGGCGCCCGTAGCTGGGGGCCTCCCCGACCTTGACGTTTCTCGGGATTACCGTGTCGAAGACCAGCTCGGGGAAGTGCTGGCGAACCTCCCGCTCGACGTCGAGCGAGAGGCGGGTGCGCCCGTCGTGCATCGTGAGCAGCATCCCGGCGATCACGAGGTTCGGGTTGAGCTCGCGCTGGACGAGCGAGAGCGTGTCGAGCAGGCCGGCGAGGCCCTCCAGCGCGAAGTACTCGGTCTGGACCGGCACTATCACCCGGTCCGATGCGGTCAGGGCGTTGATGGTCAGCGGCCCGAGGGAGGGAGGGCAGTCGATCACCACGTAGGTGGCCTCGTCGCGCAGTGGCCCCAGGGCGTCGCGAAGGCGCGTCTCGGAACCTGGTTCGCGGGGCAGCTCGATATTCGCCGCCGCGAGGTCGGGATGGGCGGGAAGGATGCGCAGGTTGTCCACCGAGGTGGGCTGGAGCGCGTCCCGGGCCTGGACGCGGCCCGAAAGGACGTCGTAGAGGCTGGGCTGGGTGAGCTTGGATACCCCCAGCGCAACGGTCGCATTGGCCTGGGCGTCGGCGTCGACGAGGATCGTGGGATAGCCGGCCTCCGCGATGCAGGCGGCGAGATTGACCGCCGTGGTGGTCTTGCCGACCCCGCCCTTCTGGTTGGCTATGGCGTAGATCGTCCCCACTGGCGCCAAGCTACCGGCGCAATCGGCCGGAAAATCAGGCCTGCGGCAGAGAGTTCGTATGCGAACCGTGCCCTCTTTGCGGGCTCAGGAGCCGAGCGGGCGCTTGCGGGCGATGCCCGGACGGCGCGGATAGCGCTCGGGGGTCGGCCCGATCTTCTCGCTGGTTACCAGATGGCGGTCGCGGGCGCCGCGAACGAGCCCCTCCTCCACCGGTATCCAACGGGGCTCGGAGAGCCCGAGCTCGTCGGATGCTGAGCGGCCCGCGGCCTCCTCTGCAGGATCCCGGGCTCCCTTCCACGCCACCGCCACGCCACCGGACCTCAGGAGCGGCGCCGAGTACTCGAGCACGAGAGGAAGCGGGCCGAGAGCACGCGAGGTGACAACGTCGTAACCGTCCTGCGCTCGCGCCTCCTCGGCCCGGACCGCCTCCACGCTGACGTTCGCGAGCCCCAGCTGCGCCGCGGCGCGCTCGATGAAACCGGCCTTCCCCTTGACGCTCTCGATGAGGGTCACTTCGGCCTGGGGAAGCGCAATGGCCAGCACCAGGCCGGGCAGGCCGGCACCGGCTCCGATATCGGCGATCCGGCCGGCCGTGCGAAGCGCAGGCACCTCCAGCCCCGCCAGGGAGTCGGCAACATGGATTTCGGCCGCCTCGGCCGGCTCGCGGACGCTGGTTACCGATGACGGCTCCGCTTCGAGGAGCCCGAGAAGCTCAACGAGCCGCTCACTGCTGCCCTCTGGGAGGCCGAACCGCTCACTGAGTTCGGCACAGCGCTCGGCGGCGCTCATGGTGTTGCCGACAAGGGCCGCGTGCGTTTCACGTGGAACGCACCTGAAAACCTGCCGATCAGGGAATTACGGGACTGACGACCAGATAACGGCGCGGTTCGTCGCCCTCGCTATGGGTCTCGACGTCCTCGCGGTCACGCAGGTGCTGATGGACGATCCGCCGCTCGGCGGCGCTCATCGGCTCCAGCGAAACCGGACGCTCCTCGCTCAGCGCGGTCTCGGCCGCCTCGTCGGCCTCCTCCTCGAGGGCCTCCCGGCGGCGCTCGCGCCACCCGGCCGCGTCGATGGTCACCCGCACGCGCTCACCCTCGCCGGCGTCGCGCTGGACGATCCGGGTCGCCAGGTGCTGCACGGCGTCGATCGTCTGGCCCCGGCGGCCGATGAAAAGCCCGAGGTCCTCGCCTTCGAGCTCGCCGAGAATCCCGTCCTCGGTCTCGGTGACCGAGATGTCGGCGTCGAGCTCAAGGCTGTTGACCAGCTCCTCCAGGAGGTC
>CAIKSH010000176.1 GCA_903830015.1 uncultured Solirubrobacterales bacterium
AGGATCACCGTCGGAAACGCGAGCTACTCGCTGCGGGCCGGGCAGCGCAAGACCGTGACGGTCAGGTTCACCTCCACGGCCCGGCGCAAGCTGCGCCGGGCCCGGACGCTGGCCCTCACCGTGCTCGCCACCGCCTCGGCCACCGGCTACCTCTCGCGCGAGAACACCCAGGCGCTGACGCTGCGCCGCTAGGCCTACCTGCGCGGCCCGTGGCCGCGCTCCCTAGCCTGATGTGGACGATGGTTACCCGTTCCCAGCCGGCGGCTCCCCGCAGCCTGCGGGCCGCGATCGTCCTCGTGGCCGTGCTCGCGGCCGCCCTGGGCGCCGCCGTTCCCGCCCGGGCGGGAACGATCTCCGGCCAGCTCCAGGCCGCGGTCGACGGCGGCACGATGACCGCGCAGGAGCGCTCCGAGACGCTCGCCGCCTACCGCGCGCTCGGGAAGATGCCCGGCAGCGACTGGCAGGTGATGCGCGCCACCGTCCGCCGGCTGGCCTCCCGCGACCGGCTCCAGGCCCTGGCCCTCAGCGTTCACTCCTCGCTCACCGTCGCCGCCCGCCGCGGCGACGCGCCGGTCGGCACGCGCGACCGGGCGCGGGGCAGCGCCATCGTCGTCCAGCGGATGGCCGGCTCGGGCTGGTGGTTTCACCCCCTGGCCAGCGCCGGCCAGCTCAACGCGCTGGCCCAGGACCGCAAGACCTCGGTGGCCACCCTTACCGAAGCCGCCGCCCAGCTGACGCGGCTCGGCGTCCCGGGCAGCCGCGGCACGCGCTTCGAGTACCTCTTCGCCTGGTACGGCGCCGGCCCGGGCTGGATCTCGTCGATGCCCCAGGCCACCCTCGCCTCGGCCCTGGCGCGGGTCAGCGAGCGCGCCAAGGACCCGGCGTGGGTGGACAGGGCGCTGTCCGCGGCCGAGCCGCTCCACTGGGCCCCGCCCTCGGGAACCAGCGTGCCCGGCGCCGGCGGCGTCGACCCGCTCCTCTACCCGCAGAAGCGCCAGTACCTGGTGGCCAACGCCGAGATCTGGTCGCTGATCGGCATGGACGAGCTGGCGCGCATCAGCCAGGACGCGCGCACCGGCCGCCTGGCCGACCGCATCGCCTCGCGGGTGCTGCGGATCATGCCCGGCTGGGCCGACCCGGACCGCGCGGGCTGGACCCTCTACGCCCAGGGCGCGCAGGCGGCCGGCGAGGGAGCCGCGAGCACCAGCTACCACCAGCTGACCGTTCAGGGGCTGCGGCGCCTATGCCGCTCGCGCGAGGGCGCCTGGTGCACGTGGGCCGAGAGGTTCGGCCGCGACGTGCCCGCCTCGATCAGCGTCGCGCCCGGCCGCGGCCCTGCCCTCAGCGGGGCCCAGTAGCCACCTGGCCCTGCGCCGGCTCGAGCCCTTCGGCCACGTCGCGCCGGTCGAGCGCCTGGCGCAGGAGCAGCCCCACCACGGCGCCGATCACCGCCAGCGGCACCACGTCGGCCCCGGCGCCGGAGGTGATCAGCACCGCCATCAGGGCCGAGGTGAAGGGCATCTTCAGCGACGCGGCGATGCTCGCGGCCATCGCGCTCACCACCATCGGCGCCAGCGAGAGATCGCCGACCAGGAGCGAGGCGAGCACGCCGATCGCGGTACCGATCGCCGCGGCCGGGAAGATCGGCCCGCCCCTGAAGCCGGCGCCCAGGCCGATCGAGTAGCCGATCGCCTTGGCCACCAGAAGGACCGCCACCGTCCCCGCCGCGGTCTCCTCGACGATCAGCGGCATTCCCGACTGGCCGGAGAAGAGGACGGTCTCCACCGGCTGGCCGGTGATCGCCCGCGCCGCCACGGCCACCAGCGCGGTGATGATCGCGCCGCCGAACAGCACGGCAGCGCGGTAGCGGCGGGCCAGCTCGACGATCCGCGCTGCCCCCTGCCGGATGACGATCGCCAGCACCCCGGCGATCACCGCGACGACGATGCCGCCGACGATGTCTACGCCCAGGAGCTGGTCGTACTTCGGGATGCCGGGAACGGCGAGCGAGTGGGTGCCGAACCCGGCGAAACGGTTGATCCCGATCTGGACGATGTAGCCGCTGGCCAGCGCCACGAAGAGCGGGATCAGGGTGAGCGCCGGCAGCGCCCCGAAGGCGGCGAACTCCAGGAAGAGGAAGGCGGTGATGAACGGGTTGCCGAAGATCGAGCCGATCGCCGCACCGCCCGCGAGCAGCATCGCCACCTGCTGCACCTGGCCGCCCTTGCGGGCGAAGATCAGCGCGCCGAGCCCGGTGCCCAGCGCGATCAGCGGCGCCTCGGGGCCCAGGACGGCGCCGAAGATCAGCGTTCCCACGGCAGCGAGCAGGAAGGCCGGGGCGGTGCGCTGGTCAAAGTCGAAGTGCAGGCCGGTAAGCGGGCCGCTGCCGGTGTGGCCGGGTAGCCGCCAGGCCGCGAAGACGAAGAGCGCCGCCACCAGCAGCGCGGCGAGGACCCACCAGTCGGGCGGCGAGTCGAAGCCCAGCTCAGTGGGCAGCGTCGTCCAGACGAGCTCCGTGGCCGCATTTACGCCCTCGAGGAAGAGGCTCGCCGCCGCCGCGCCGATCACGCCGAGCACCACGGCGAGGCCCAGCAGCTGCGGGGAGACGGCGGGGACGTTCGGGCCGCGCGGGGCGTCGGGATCGGGGGCCGGGGCCTGGGCGGCGGCTGCGTTCACCGGCCAACCCTAAGGCCTGCGCGCGGCCTCGCGCGGGCCGCGCCGCCGGGGCCGTAGGGTTCGGGCCGTGAGCTCCCCCGACCCCAGCGAAATCGTCGCCGGGCTGGAACGGATCTGCGGCCCGGGCGGCGCGATTCCCGGCGACGGGCCCCAGGCGCGCCCGCTGCTGCACGACACCACCGAGGACGAAGGGATCGCCGGCCACGCCGACGCGGTCGCCTTCCCGTCGAGCGCGCCGCAGGTCGCCGAGGTGCTCGCCTTCTGTTACGAGAACGGCCTCCCCCTCACTCCGCGCGGCGGCGGCACCGGACTGGCCGCCGGGTCGGTGCCCGGCGGCGGCGTGCTGCTCGACCTCGGCCGGCTGGACCGCGTCCGCGCCTTCGACGGGCCCCAGTGGCGGATGGAGGCCGAGGCCGGGGTGAGTACCGCCGACGTCCAGCGGCTCGCGCGCGAG
Organism: uncultured Solirubrobacterales bacterium; assembly: GCA_903830015.1. GTDB lineage: Bacteria > Actinomycetota > Thermoleophilia > Solirubrobacterales > Solirubrobacteraceae > F1-60-MAGs163. The sequence goes on from CAIKSH010000176.1 coordinate 3,131, forward strand.
GGCGGCCTGCTCTTCGCCCCCGACCCGGGCGCCCGCGAGCAGTCCACGATCGGCGGGAACATCGCCACCAACGCCGGCGGCCCGCACGCCTTCAAGTACGGCGTCACCTCCCGCTGGGTAACCGGCCTTGAGGTCGCGGTGGCGCCCGGCGAGCTGATGACCGTCGGCGGCCCGCTGAGCAAGGACGTCGCCGGCTACGACCTGGTCGGCCTGCTCTGCGGCTCGGAGGGCACGCTCGGGATCGTCACCTGCGC
>CAIKSH010000177.1 GCA_903830015.1 uncultured Solirubrobacterales bacterium
ACGTGCACCCCGGGCTCGGCGAGCGCTTCGGGTAGCCGCTCACGCGGGTCCGACCCGTCGGCGGCGCCGACGACGTTCACCATGGCCACCGCCGGCGCGGTCAGCTCCGTGACTCCCAGCGGCCAGCCCAGCACTCCCCTGAGGTGCTGTTCGAACTGGGAGGTCTCGGCCCCCTCGATGGTGAAGTGGCCGGAGTTGTGAGGCCTCAGGGCCAGCTCGTTGACCAGTAGCCGGCCGTCGACCAGGAAGAGCTCCAGGGCGATGATGCCGCTGGCTCCCGGAACGTCGGTGATCGCCAGCGCCAGCTCGCGGGCCGCTTCGGCGATCTCGGGGTCGACCGGGGCCGGCACTAGAATCTCGCGGCACATGGCGTCCCGCTGGACCGTCTCGGCCACCGGATAGGCCCGCGCCTCCCCGCTCGCCGAGCGCGCCACCACCACCGCGAGCTCACGCTCGATCGCCAGCATCGGCTCGAGGAGCAGGCCGTCGGGGCTCTCCGCGAGCAGGGCCAGGGCGTCCTCCGGGCCGTCGACGACGCTCACGCCCCGCCCGTCGTAGCCGCCGCGCGGGGCCTTGGCGACGATCGGCCAGCCGTGCTCGGCGGCGAACGCCGAGATCCCGTTCCCGGTGGTGGCAAGCGCGAAGGGCGGCACCGGAAAGCCCTGCGCCGCGAGCTCGCGGCGGGCGTGGAGCTTGTCCTGGGCCAGCAGCTTGGCGGCGGGAGCCGGCTGCAGGTTCAGGCCCTCGGCGGCGAGATCCTCGAGCAGCTCCGGTGGTACCTGCTCGTGGTCGAAGGTGAGCACGTCGGCCCCGTCGGCGAGCTCGCGCAGGTCTTCGGCCCGGCGGCTGCTGCCGATTACCGCCCGTGCCCCGGCCCGTACGGCGGCGTCCTGCGGCGAGGCGGCGAGCACGGTCAGCTCGATCCCCAGGTCGATGGCGGCACGGTGGGTCATCCGGGCCAGCTGGCCGGCGCCGACCATGGCCACGCGCGGGGCGGCGCCCTCCCGTACCGACTCTCCGGCGGCCGGCTGAGTCACGGGTCCCACGTCAGCTCCCCGCCACGAGCTTGGCCAGCTCGAGATAGAGGGGTATCCCGACGATCAGGTTGAACGGGAAGGTCACGCCGATGGCCAGCGGCAGGGTGAGGCCGGGGTTGGCTTCCGGAAGCGCGAGCCGCATGGCCGCCGGGGCGGCGATGTACGAAGCGCTGGCTGCCAGCGTGGCCAGCAGGGCGGTGTCGACGGCGTTCATGCCGATCGACCAGCCGAGCAGGATTCCCATCGCGGCGCCGATCAGCGGCATGTAGACGGCGAAGGCGATCAGCCGCCAGCCGGCCTCCTTCAGCGCGCCGATCCGGCTGAAGGCGAGCAGGCCCATGTCGAGCAGGAAGAGGGCAAGCACCCCGGTGAAGGGGGCGACGAAGAACCCGTCCATGCTCTCCATGCCCTTGGCGCCGAGCGCCATCCCGATGACCGTCGCCCCAAGGAGCACTACGACGCTGCCGGTGGTGAGGGCCTCGCGCAGGACCTCGCCGGTGCTCTGGCCGGTGTTCTCGCCCGAGCGGCGGGCAAGCATCACGCCGACGGCGATCGCCGGGGCCTCCATCAGGGCCAGGACGGCCGGCATGTATCCGGAGGGCGGGTTGCCGAGCTGCTCGTAGAGGGCGACGGCGGCCCCGAAGGTGACGAGGCTGACCGATCCGTAGTGGGCGGCGATCGAGGCGGCATCGACCCGCTTGACCGGAGCGAAGCGTCGCAGGAGCGCAAAGGCCACGAACGGAATGGCGAACCCGAGGACCGCACCGGCTCCCAGCGCAAGGAAGGCGTCCGAGCCGAAACCGGATTCCCGCAGCTGCGCGCCGCCCTTGAACCCGATCGCCGCCATCAGGTAGATGGCCAGGGCCTGGGCGACCTGCTGGGGCAGCCCGACGTTTGAGCGGATGGTGGCCGCAAAGGCTCCGAGGGCGAAGAAGAGAACGCCGGGCGACGCGAGGTTTCCGAGGGCCGCGCTCACGAACCGGGCTCCGGACGGGAATTCATATGCCTCACAATACACGATTAATAAGACGTGTAATACAAAGCCTGTCTTCTCGGGCGTACTTACTCTATTCTCGGGGCCTATGGCTGAGTGGACCTTCCTGACCAACCACGCGCACGTGATGATCTGCGTGGCGCAGGACCCGAACATCCGGCTTCGGGACGTGGCCGACCGCGTGGGCATCACCGAGCGTGCCGCGCAGCGGATCGTCGCCGAGCTCGTCGACGCCGGCTACCTCGAACGCACCCGGGAGGGACGCCGCAACAGCTACTCGCTCAATCCCGGGCTTCCCCTTCGCCACCCGCTCGAGCGCCAGCACTCGGTGGGGGAGATCATCGACGTGCTCGCCGGCACCCCGGCCTGATTCAGCCGTCTCCCCGCCGCTCGGCAAAGAAGGCCGTGAGCAGGGCGCCGCACTCCTCCTGGCGCACCCCGGATGTGGTGGCCGGGCGGTGGTTGAGCCGCTGGTCGGCCAGTACGTCGAGAACGCTGCCGGCCGCGCCGGCCTTCGGGTCCTCGGCGCCCCAGACCACCCGGGGGATGCGCGCGAGGACGATCGCCCCGGCGCACATCGCGCAGGGCTCCAGCGTCACGTAGAGCGTGCTGTCCAGTACCCGCCAGGAACCGAGTTCAGCGGCCGCCTGGCGAAGCGCGGTGACCTCGGCGTGCGCCGTCGGGTCGCCGGCCGCCTCGCGCTCGTTATGGCCGCGGCCGATCACCCGGCCCTCGTGCACGACCACGGCGCCGACCGGCACGTCCCCGTGCCCGGCGGCGAGCGCGGCCTCGGCGAGGGCCTCGCCCATCCAGCGCTCGTCCTCTTCCTGGCCGTCCATGGTCGCCAATCTTCGCCTATCGGCCAGAAAGACCGTAACTTTGGGGCCTGCGGAGTGTCCCTTCTGTTGACGGGCGACGCCGCCCGCCGCGCCGATGCCCCGTAACCGATCCCTTCACCGAACCCTCCTGGCCCTTGCCGCTGCGGCTGCGGCAGCTTGTGCGATCCCGGCGAGCGCCTCGGCGCTCGACTACGTGCCCGGGGAGGTTGTCGTCAGCTTTGAGCCCGGCTACGCCCCGGAGGGCGTGGCTCCCGGCGAGCCGGTCGTCGTGCCGGTGGACAACGTTCGCGGGGCGCTCGCCGACCTGCGCGACCGGCCCGGGGTCGAGTACGCGGCCCCCAACGTGATCGCCCGCGCCGCCCGGGCCCGCTCCTCGCAGTACCTGCCCAACGACCCGGAGATGAAGAGCCTTCAGTGGAACTTCCTGGGCACCTACGGCGTCGGGGCTCCCGAGGCCTGGGCCAATGCCATCGCCGCCGGGCGGGCCGGTGGCCAGGGCGTGACCGTCGCCGTGCTGGACACCGGGGTGGCCTACTCCAACCGCAGCCCGTACCGGCGCTCGCCCGATTTCACCTCCGGCCAGTTCGTGAAGGGCTACGACTACGTCGACCGCGACCCCTACCCCAACGACAACAACGGCCACGGCACCCACGTGGCCGGCACGATCGCCGAGGCCACCGACAACGGCATCGCCGTGGCCGGGCTGGCCTACGGCGCGAAGATCATGCCGGTCCGCGTCCTGGACGGCAATGGCGAGGGGAACTCGGCCGACATCGCGCGGGGGGTGCGGTACGCGGTCAAGAAGAAGGCCAAGCTGATCAACCTGAGCCTCGAGTTCGACTCGCGCGTACGGGCCAGCGACATTCCCCAGATTCTCGACGCGCTCGACTACGCCCGCAGCCGGGGCGTGCTCGTGGTCGGGGCTACCGGCAACGAGGGTGCCGACCAGGTCTCCTACCCGGCGCGCTCCTCGTCGGTTATGGCGGTCGGCTCGACCACCGAGGACGGCTGCATCTCCGAGTTCTCCAACGGGGGCAGCGGGATCGACATCGTCGCCCCGGGCGGCGGCCTCGACGCCCGCGTTCCCGGCGACGCGCGCTGCCGGCAGAGCTTCAACGGGCGCGGCATCTACCAGGTCACCTTCCTGGGCAAGTCGGTATCGCGGTTCGGCCTCCCCGGTACCTACGAGGGAACCTCGATGGCCGCGCCGCACGTGACGGCCGCCGCCGCCCTGGCCATCGCCACCGGCGTCGTAGGCGCCAACCCGGCGCCGGCAACCCTCGAGCGGCACCTCGAGCGCACCGCCCGCGACCTGGGCATTCCGGGAGCGGACAGCCTCTACGGCTGGGGCCTGCTCGACGCCGCCAAGGCGACCTCGAAGTAGCCGCGCGGCCGCTCAGGTCGTGCGGATGATCAGCACCGAGCAGGGTGCGTGGTGGCTGACCTTGTTCGGCACCGAACCCAGCAGGAAGCGCTTGGCCCCGGTCATCCCCTTGTTGCCGACCACGATCAGGTCGGCCGAGGTCTCTTCGGCAACGTCGAGGATCGCGTCCGCCGGGTCGCCCTGCCGGGCGTGGGTCGAGCATTCGAGCCCCTTGGCGCCGGCAGAGTCGACCACCTCCTGGAGCGTGGCCTCCACGTCCTCGCGGGCGTGAATCGTCCACTGGATGTCCTCAGGGGCCTGCTGGGCCTCCTGCTTGAGCCTCGAGCGCGGGACCGGCTCGTAGGCGCTCACGATCTCCAGCTTGGCCCCGGTTTCGGCGGCGAGGTCCACGGCCTGGCGGACCGCCTCGCTGGCGGTCTCGGAGCCGTCGGTTCCTACGACGATCGTCTTGAACACGGATGCGCTCCCTCGGTCGGCGACGCCGCCGATGCTAACGGGCGGGCAGGAACTCCTGTCAATAGAGCTTGACCACGGCGATGGCCATCCCGATCACCACGAAGATGACGATCAGGATCTGCACCACTATCCAGAACCGCGACATGCCCATCAGCCGAAGAACACCTCCGCGGCGTCGTAGAGCTGGGGGTCGAGCAGCTTCGGTGCGGCGAGGGCCTCAGAGAGCGGGACGGTGACGATCTGAGTCCCGTGGAGGGCGACCATCACGCCGCGCTCGCCGCGGTCCCAGGCGTCGATCGCACCCACTCCGTAACGCGTGGCGAGAATCCGGTCGTAGGCGGTGGGCGTGCCGCCGCGCTGGACGTGGCCCAGCACGACCATCCGGGTCTCGTAGCCGGTCTCCTCCTCGATCTCCCGCTCCAGCCAGGCACCGATCCCCCCGAGCCTCGGGTGGCCGAACTCGTCGAGGTCGTCCTCGCGCGCGGTGAGGCCGCCGCCGGCCGGAACGGCACCCTCGCTGGCCACGATGATCGAGTACCTGCGCCCGCGGTCGTGGCGCGCCCGGATCACGTCGCAGAGCGCGCCCATGTCGAAGGGCTTCTCGGGAACGAGGATGGCGTGGGCGCCGCCGGCCATCCCGGCCGAGCAGGCGATCCAGCCGGCGTGGCGCCCCATCACCTCGACGACGATCACGCGGTCGTGGGACTCCGCGGTGGTGTGGAGCCGGTCGATCGCGTCGCTGGCGATCTGGACCGCGGTATCGAAGCCGAAGGTGTAGTCGGTGCCGGCGAGGTCGTTGTCGATCGTCTTGGGCACCCCGATCACCGGCACGTCGTCGGCGGCCAGCCGGCTGGCTACCCCGAGGGTGTCCTCGCCGCCGATGGCGATCAGCCCGTCGAGCCCGAGCCGCTCCATCGCCGCGCTCACCAAAGCCGTCCCGTCACCGCCGTCCCGGTAAGGGTTGGTCCGTGACGTGCCGAGGATTGTGCCGCCGCGGGGTAGGAGGCCCGCTGTCTCCTCGCGGCCCAGCGGCCGGCCTTGGCCCTCCAGGACGCCGGCCCACCCGTGCGACAGGCCGACGAACTCGTGGTCGCCGTCCTCGATTCCCTTCCGCACGACGCCCCGGATTACCGCGTTCAGGCCGGGGCAGTCACCGCCGCCGGTGAGGATTCCGATGCGCGCCATCGGCGCATCGTAGTGGCCTCAGGTGCCTGCAGGCTCGGGAGCCGGCGGCTCCCCTTCGCCGGTCCCCTCGACGATCTGGCGGTCGAGGCGAAAGCGCCACCACTCCTGGGCGCCGATCTGGATCGAGGCGGCGATCGGGATCGCCAGCAGCGCGCCCACGATGCCGAAGAGCACGCCGCCGCAGATCACCGAGATGAGGACCACGAACGGTTCCAGCTGGACGGCGCGCTTGTGGATCTGCGGCTGGATGACGTAGTTCTCGAACTGCTGGTAGGCGATCCCGAAGATGACCCAGACGATCGTGGCGGTCGGGAAGTCGTGGAAGAGGGTGACGACCAGGACGATGAGTCCTGCGATCGTCGCGCCGATCAGCGGGATCAGGTCGAAGAGGGCGACGAGCACGGCGAGCGCCCCGGCGAAGGGAACCCCGAGGATCGAGAGCACGATGAAGGCGGCCAGGCCGGCGATCGTTGCCTGTACGGCGGCCCCGGCCACGTAGTGGCCGACCGCGTTGGCGATTCGGTCGAGAGCCACGCCCACCGCCTGGGCCTCCTTTCCGCCGTGGAGCCTCAGGGCCCCGTCTATCCAGACGCGCCCGCGCGCAGTCATGAAGATGCTGAGCACGAAGATCGTCAGGGCCGAGAAGAGCCCGCTGAACAGGCCACTGCCGACGTCGCGTACCACCCCGGCGGCCTCGCCTATGTGGTCCGGCGCGTTCTCGGCGAGCCGCTGGAGCTCGTTGGTGACTCCGAAGTTCCGGTTGATCTCGGCGAGCCGGTCGTTGCTCTCGACCGCCTCCTGGAGGTCGTTCGTGTAGCGCGGGAGGTCGTTGACGAAGTTGACCCCCTGCTCCACCACCGGCGGAATCACCGCGGCCGCAATACCGGCCGGGATGAGGATCAGGAGGAGGTAGACCAGCCCGATGGCCAGGGCGCGGGGCATCCGCTTCTCGAGCAGGCTGACCGGCCCCGAGACGGCGACCGCGATGAAGGCCGCGATGACCACCCATCCGATCGGCTGCCAGAGCAGCCGCACGAGGAGGACCGTGCCGATGACCACCAGGACGATCGCGATGACGCGCAGGATCGTCCGCGTGGAGAGGATCTCCTCGGGCTTTGGCCGGCCGGCCGGGGGCTCGCCGGCCCCGGAGCTCTGGGCGGGAATGGTCGTCACCGTCAGCGCGCCTTCGACGCCGGCCGGCGGCTCCCTCCTCGCTGGGCGGCTTCGTTCAGCGCCGCCGTGGCGGCAGGGGGAAGAAGCCGCTGGTGCGGGCTACGTACTCGTCGTAGCCCTCCCGCTTCTTGCTCAGCGACTTCTCGAGCAGCCCGGCCCCGCTCACCTTGATCAGCAGCAGCGACATGACCAGCGGCCCGACCACCGTCCACCACGCGCCGGCCGAAAGGGCCACCAGCCAGATTCCCCACCAGACGCTGAAGTCGCCGAAGTAGTTGGGGTGGCGCGTGTAGCGCCAGAGGCCCTGATCCATCACCTTGCCGCGGTTGGCCGGATCGGCGATGAAGCGGCTGAGCTGCAGGTCGCCGACGGTCTCGAAGAAGAGGCCCACGCCCCAGACGGCGACGCCGACCCAGGCAAGCCAGTCCGGCGACCCCTCGCCGAGCTGCTGGCCGGCCTGGACCGGGAGCGAGACCACCCACATCAGCGCCCCCTGTACCCAGTAGACCGACCAGAGGCTTCGCAGCGGCCAGCGCGAGCCGTGGCGCTCGCGCATCTTCGCGTAGCGGAAGTCCTCTCCGTGGCCGAGGTTGCGGTTGGCCAGGTGGACGGTGAGCCGCAGCCCCCAGAGCGTGGTGAGCGCGACGAGCAGCCAGCGGTAGCCCTCCGAACCGTCGGCCACCACGAAGGTCACCCAGGCCACGACGACGAAGCCCGAGCCCCAGAAGATGTCGACGATCGAGGTGTCCTTCACCGCCACGCTCACCGCCCAGAGCGCGGTGACCATCACGAGGATCGCCGCCGCGTTCACGCCGAGTACGCCGAGCGTGCTCACCGGGCCGACGCCCCTTCCATCTGCTCGCCGACCCACCGGTCGGCCTCGGCCCAGACGCCGTCGAGCCACTCGACGCGCTCGTCGCGGCCCTCGGGAATGTCGGAAGCGGGTATTCGCGTCATGCGTACCCGGATTACGCGCCCGGCCAGCTCGCCGGCCCAAATGTCGGATATCAGCCGCATGCCGTCGAAGCCCTGGTGGGCCAGGACTACGACGTCGGTACAGGGGGCTCCTTCCAGCACGGCGAGCAGGCCGCCGACCTTTGGCGGCAGCAGGTGCTGGATCCCCGAGACCCGCTCGGCCCGGTCCGGGTCGCGCTCGGCGATCTTCTCGATGGCGCGCTCGCGGCGCTCGGGGGTAAAGCGGGTGCCCTCGGGGTAGAGGAGGAAGCCGTCGTCGGGGCCCATGCCCTCGGCGAGCTGGCGTACCCGCTCGCGCTCGGCCTCCTCGCCGGTGTCGCGGCGGACGAAGTAGTTGGGCAGCCGCTGGCCGGCGATGTCCAGGCACGGCTCGGAGAGCAGCTCCCGCTTGAGCACGTAGCGCAGCCGGATCCGTTCGCGGTTGGCCACGAAGACCGAAGGGAGCAGGTTGTCGACGATCGAGGCGTGGCGGATCAGCACGATCACCGGGCCGGGGCGCACGCACTCCTCGCCCTCGACCTCGACCTTGAGCCCGAGGAGGACGCGGACGACGTCAAAGAAGAACCCGACCCAGAGCTGTTGGAAGCGCCAGGTCCAGTCGAGCATCCGATCCCGGTCACGGCCGAAGCCGCTCAGCAGCCAGACGGCGAAGAGCGAGAGGATGCCGACGGCATCGCCGGCCAGGTAGACCCAGAGGAACAGGACGAGCCGAACCGCCATCCAGGTGCTGCGCTTCGTCACCCAGCGGAAGAGATCGACTACGAATGCGCCGACCAGCAGCACCGGCAGCAGGGCGGTCACCACGACCAGCCCCACGAAGATCAGCGTTATCGACTTGACCCGCCGCGCGACCTTCTGGCCGCGCGGCTCTCTCCAGGCGGTCTCGCTCACCCGCCCAGCCTATGCGCCGCAGGCGCTCAGTCGCTGAAGTCCATCACCTGATGGATACCGCTCGGGCGGTTGGTGTAGTTCATGGTGAACAGGCTCACGGGCGAGAACTTGATCTGCTCGGGCTGCTCGCTCTTGCGCCAGGCCGCCGGGTTGGAGCCCTGCTGGTTGGAGAGCGTCTCGACCCCGCTCTGGAAGGCCTTCCAGAGGTCGCCGGCGCAGGTGTTCACGTTCCCCTTGCCGCAGTAACTGACCTTGTAGGCGCCGGAGACCTTCTCGCCCAGGGCCTTGCGCAGGTCCTTCCACATGTACTGGTGCCAGCCGCCGTACTGTCCGCCGGGCGGGGCGTCGAAGCGGTCGTCGCCGCCGCTGCGGTTGGCCAGGTTGTTACAGAGCTTGCCGAGCCGGCCGCACATCGCCGCGTTGGCCATGCCGACCCAGGTGGCGTCGATGATCGCCGCCCCCGGCGAGTCGATGACCCCGTTCTGGTCGGAGTCGACCCGGCTGGAACCCTGCGCGTACCACTCGTCGAGCTGCTGAACGGCCTGGGTGGCCAGCGCGCTCGGCGGCTGCACCTTGTCGAGCACCTTCTTCAGGGTCGGCCACAGGAGGGCGACGCGGACATCCTGGGTGGCCCCGGCGTTGGAGGCCGACAGGAGGCTGGTCAGCGTCTGGGTCTGCTGGCGGGCCAGCTCGTTCTCCAGTAGCTGCGTGCGCTGGAGCGACTGCTCGGACCAGCGCTCGTCGCCGGCCGGGAAGTCCTTGGCCGGCTTGTTGTTCCAGTTGACGATGTAGCCGCTGGACGGGTTGATCACGTGCGGCTGCTTGTTCTTGGCCTGGTAGCCGGTCCACTCGTACTTGCCGCGTCCGTCGACCGGAAGGTCGGGGTTGACGCCCTTGGGCCGCAGCGGGAAGCGACCGGAGGTGTAGAACGCGATCTCCTTGTCGCTCGCGTAGAACGAGTTGAATGTCTGCGGCGTCTTCTGGGCCGCCTTGACGAAGTCGGCCGCGCTCTTGACGCGCCCGTAGGTCATCTGCTGGTTGAAGAGCAGGTCGGTGGTCTCACGGCCGTAGCTCGAGCGGCGCTGCGAGAGGGCAACGGTCTTGCTGCCGCTCTTGGCGTAGCCGACGACCGGCCCGTGGACGGTGGTGTAGAAGCTGGCCTTGACCGACTGGCCGCCCTTGCTGATCGTGCCGGCGTCGACCTTGGTCATCTTCTGGCACTTGCCCTTGTAGGTGTACTTGTACTTGCTGCCCCCGCAGAGGATCTCGGCGTAGGTGTCGATGATGTCGTTGCCGGCCGAGGTGAGCGACCAGGCGTAATTATCGGCCCGACCGATGAGCATGTAGCCGGGGAACGGGGCCGAGGTGGCGCCCCGGACCCTGATGCTCGGGCCCTGGAGGTCCATCTCCAGCGTCAGGCCCGGGTAGTTGTAGCCGATCTGCGGGCCGCCGACCATCAGCGGCTTGCCGGTGTTGCTCTTCGAGCCGGCGGCGATCACGATGTTGCTCGCTTCCTGGCGGCCGGGGCCGGGCGGGCGAAGAGCGCTCGCGGAGGCGCTGGCGCCGGGGAGCTTGATGTAACGGTTCTTGAACGAGCCGTCCTTGATCCGGACCAGGCCCTTGGGATTGGAGACGCTGACGCTGGTCTGGTAGTCGAACTTGGCGTCGGTGGTGGTGGCGGTCTCCGGGTCGTAGCGGCCCCGCATGTCCTGGTAGACGCTGTTGCCGGTGCTGTTGCCGAGCTGGCGGCGGGCGGCGTCGAGGAAGACGGCGTTGGAGATCTCCTCGCCGCCACCCTGGCCGAGGAACTGGGCCTTGATGCCGTTGAAGGCGAAGATGTCGATCCGCTCGAACTTCTTGGCCGTCGGCTGGTTCTCCCCGTACCACTTGTTGATCCCGGCCAGGAAGGTGTCGATGTCGGTGAGGACCTGGCGCCCTTCGGCGCCGGCGTCGTTCAGCGCTTTCTCCTGGAGCCTGGCGGCGTCACGCTTGACCTTCTCGGTCGGCTGGTAGTCGTAGAGGCCGAGGACCAGGTTGATGCCGGAGACCCCCGGCATGTCGATCAGCGACGCCACGCCGTTGGTGCGGGCCTGGGAGAGCAGGAGGCTGCGGTCCTGGGCGGTCACGTAGCCGGCGCCGAAGATCACGCCGGCGTCGGTGCTCGAGTAGATGTGCGGCACGCCGTAGGCGTCGCGGCGGATGCGGGCCGTGACGGCATTCCCGTTGGCGGTGCCGGAGATGGTGAGGTCGGTGATCAGCGACGGGTCGTCGGCGGGCACCAGCGCCGCCGACTTGAAGTAGCCGGTCCCGTTGGCGCTGGGAGTGAGCGCCGGGCCGACGTCGCGGAAGAGGGGGGTGAGGCGGTTGTACATCTCGGCCTGGGTCTGGGCCGGAAGGATTCCGGGCTCGCTCAGCCAGCTCACGCCGGGCTGCGACTGCCCGTGGGGGACGATGTTGAGCTGCGTGCCGGCCGACGCGGAAGGCGCGGCGACGGCGAGGATGGCGGCGCTGAGGCCGAGAACGTGGCGGTAACGGAACACTTTCTCTCTCCCTTGGTCCGGCCCGCAGGTCCGTCTGCGGGCTGCGCCGGAGCATATACCCCGGGGGGCGCCGGTGTGCCAGGTGCGGCCCGGGCCCGCGCTGTCGTAGGCTGCGCGCGTGGCCAACCGGGTACGCATCGCCGTAGGCAGTGACCGCCGCGACCTATTCCTCGTCGACGATCTCGTGGAGGGCTTTGCCCGGGCCCGCGGCCTGGCCGACGACGACCGCGGGCGGCTCGTTGAGGTGGTGCACCGCCTCGTGACCTGGGTCAACGACAGCGCCTACCCCAACGACGAGACCGGCGAGATCGCCGTCCAGCTGGAGCTGGCCGAGGGCGCCGTGCGGGTTCTGGTGGAGGACTGGGGAGAGCCGCTGGCCGCGTTCGGAGGCTCCCTCGGCGAGGTCCCGGAGGAGCTCGCCGGGGTGGACGCCCTGACCGACGACCTGCGGCTGGTGAACCTCGGGCGTGACGGCAAGCGGCTCAGCGCCTCGGTTCCGGCCGAGGGGGTGGAGCCCGAGGAGCTGGTGGCCCTGGCCGATTTCGCCCGCGAGGCACCGCCCGGCGACGTCACCGCCGACGAGGTGGAGATCGTTGAGGCGGGCCCCGAGCACGCCGAGGACATCTCGCGGCTCCTCTACGTCAACTACGGCCTCGGCTACGGCCACCCCGACTTCTACCGGCCGCGCTGGGTGGCCGAGCAGATCGAGTCCGGCCAGGTCTTCTCCACCGTCGCCATGCTCGGCGGCGAGGTCGTCGGCCACCACGCCATGCTTCGCGAGGAGGGCATGGAGGCCGGGGAGACCGGCGTGGCCGTGGTCCACCCCGCCTATCGCGGGCTGGGGATCTTCAACCGGCTCTTCGAGCGCACGGTGGAGCGGGCCCGGGGCGCCGGCGTGCCCTCGGTCTTCGGGCGCGCGGTGACCAGCCACCCGTACAGCCAGCGCGCCGAGCACTCCCGCGGCTACCGGGAGACCGCCCTGATGCTCGGCTCGGTCCCGCCCGGCGACAGCCACGACGACGAGCCGGTCCCGCGCGGGGCCTCGCTGCTCACCTACCTGCCGATCGACCTTCGCGAGCACCCGGTCTCCTTCCCGGAGCGCTACCGCGAGCTGCTCGCCGCCGCCTACGCCAACCTCGAGCTCCAGACCGCCGAGGCCGACACCGCCCGTGCGCTGGCCGAGCTGGAGGGGCTGCCGGCGATCGCCCGCGAGCGCGACGAGCAGCGGGAGAGCACCGTGATCACGGTCGGGGCCTGGGGCGAGGAGACCAGGAAGGAGCTCCTCGACGGGCTCCGCGACGCGGTGCGCCACCACGACGACGTCGCCTACTGCGACCTGGACCTCGAGGCGCTGACCGCCGAAGAGCTCGACGAGGCGGTCGAGATCCTCGGCAACTACGACTTCTTCTACTCGGGCCTGGTGCTCGACGGGCGTCTCGGCCACGACCACCTGCGGATGCAGGCGATCCTCTCGGACAACGTCGAGCTCGAGGCGATCGTGCTGGATTCCGACTACGCCCAGGGCCTGAAGAAGGCGATCTTTGCCGACCGGGGCTGGCTTCCCGACGGCGACGCCTCAGCTGCCTGATGGTGGGGCCCTCCGTCCTCATAGTGCCCGCCGTCAGCCCCGCGGTGGCCCCGGCCGGGCCCCTGGCCGACTCGATCCGTGGCGCCGACGCCTCGGTCGAGGTTTGTTTCGCCGATTCGCCCGGCCCCCGTGCGGCGGCCGGCGGCCGCCTCTCCCGGGTTGCCCTGCCTCTCGCATCGCGTTCGGCGGCCCGGGAGCTGCCGGGGCTGGTCACGCTGCACGGCGCCCAGGCGGTGGTCTCCGACGACCCTGCCGTGATCCGGGCGATGGCGACGCTGCGCCGCTCCGGGGGTATGCGCGTGCCGGCGGTGGCGCTGGTGACCCGCAGCTCCGACCCGGCGGCGCAGGCGGCCGAGGGAATCGACCTGCACCTTCTCGCCGACCCGGGCTTCGCGTCTGTTGTGACGCGGGTCGCCCCCGATTCCCGCGTGGTGGCCGTCCGCGGCCTGGTCGATCCCCGTTACGAGGCCGGGAGCGAGCGCGAGCAGGCCCGGCGGGCGATCGGCGTTCCCGAGGGGAGCCCGCTGGTGGTGATCCACGGCGGCGAGGAGGCCAGCGGCGACCTGGCCGGCGCCGGAGAGGTCGCGCTGGCGGCCGACCCGGCGGCGCGGGTGGTGATTCTCTGCGGGGAGAACGCCGAACGGCTGGCCGAACTGCAGGCCTGGTTTGCCCGGGCGGCGCGGCTGCGCGCCGTCGGCGTAACCGACCGCGTCCCCGAGCTGCTGGCCGCCACCGACGTGCTCGTCGAGACCGCCGGCGGTCTGGCGGTCCTTGAAGCCAGCTCGCGCGGGGTCGCCGTCATCGCCTACGGCTGGCGGGGGGCCGGTGACCGCCAGGCCCTGGCCGACGCGCTGATCGAGGCCCTGCAGAGCCCCCGCCCCGAGGCGGAAGGCCTGGCCGGCCGGCCTTCGGCCGCCGACGAGGTGCTGGCGGTGGCCGGGCTCGAGCCGGTCCCCGCCTGACCGGGCCGCCTTCGCGCGGTTAGGCGGCCGAAAGGGGGTGGAGCTCGGCCCTGTCGAGCCCCTCGGTGCGCAGGTGGGTGATCGCCTGGTAATCCTCGCTGGTCACCATGTCCAGGAAGGCCTGGACACTCGGGTAGCGGACGAGGATCACGCTGTCCCAGTTGGCGCTCTCCTCGCCGATCAGCGGCGAGGCCGCCTCCCCGGCGAAGAGGATCTCGGCTCCGGCCTCCTGCAGGAAAGGCAGGGCCTTGGCCCCGTAGGCCTCGTAGCTCTCCCGGCCGCCGTCGGGCTTGTAACTCAGGAGGTTGAGCATCACCACCGGGCCACCGGTGTCTTCCTGGACCAGGCGCGAGACCTGCTCGGGAGTGGGGTCTACCGGCATCGGGTGTCCTTTCGTCTCCTGCAGGTCCTCAGTCGATCGGGCGCCCCGACGGATCGAGGTGC
>CAIKSH010000178.1 GCA_903830015.1 uncultured Solirubrobacterales bacterium
AGCGCTCGAAGATCTCGGGGATGATCCTCTCCTGGACAATCTGCGGGCCGTCGGGATTGACGGCATCGTCGCCGGCGGTCATGACGCTGTTCATCAGCTCGGCCCACATCTGGTCGTCCTCGGGCGGCAGCCCCATGAAGCGGCAGATCACGCGCGAGACGACCGGCTGGGCGACCGAGTCGACCAGGTCGCACTCCTCAATGCCGTCGAGCCGGTCCAGGACGTTGCGGGTGATCTCGCGGATGTCGTCGCCGTGCTCGGCGATCCGCCTGGGAGTGAAGCCACGCTGGAAGAGGGCCTTGAGCCGGTCGTGCTTGGGCGGGTCCATACCGATGAACATCGCCTGGCTGAGCTCCAGCGGCAGCACCCCGTCGGTGATCGCCGTTATGCCGCCGATCTCGGAGGAGTAGGTCTCCCAGTCGCGGCTTACGTCGTGGATGTCGTCGTAGGTGGTGACCGACCAGTAGCCGGCCTCCTCCGGAAAGTCGGGCATCTCCGGCGACCAGTGAACCGGGCACTCGCTGCGCATGCGCGCGAAGAGCTCGTTCGGCGGCCCGTCCTCCCACGAGTCCTCGGTGAAGGCAAGTACTTCGGTGATCGGTACCTGGTGCTCAGTGGACATGGCCTTCAGTATGCCAGCAGGTTTGACAGGGTGTCAAATCGCCGGCGAGCGAACTTCGACACCGTGGGCCCGCGATTCGTTATCTTCGCTTCGTGCTTCGGGGAGGCAAGTGATCTCGGTTCCGGGCTGCACCCGCATCCGGTGCGCCCTGGCCGCCGCCACTGCTGCCGCGGTCCTCGCAGCCCCCGCGGCCGCCCACGCCGACGCAATCACCTACGCCGACGGGGGGAACGTGTGGGTCGCCTCGCCCGACGGCTCGGTCAAGAAGCAGCTCACCACTAACGGAACTCCCGACGGCGTCCGCTACTTCGGCCCCTCGCAGGCCGATAACGGGCGGATTTCGGTGATTTTCGCGGCCGGCCTCGGCAAGTCCTCGTCTCCCAACATCCAGGTCCTCTCAGCCAGCGGCAAGCTGGAGAAGACCGGCCTGCTCCAGATGCAGACCTGCGGGGCGTTTGGCGCCAACCCCTCGGCATTCGGCTACACGCGAATTAGCCCGGACGGCGAGGCGATCCTTTACGACTACATCTGCACCAACACCGGCCAGGCGGGCGGCGGGACCGCAGGGACGAGGGTCTACACGGCCGTGACCTCGGGAACCAGCCCCGGCGGCGCAATCCTCGAGGAGCTTCGTGCCCCGGGCGGCTACCTGCCAACCTGGCTGGCCCGCAAGAACGGGGAGTTCAACGACGTCCTGGCCACCGACCAGTACGGCCGCTGGATCGGAACTCTGTCCTGGCAGACGCCGCTTGAGTGGACGCCCGGTGTGTGGGTTGTCCTCGACGAGGGCTCCACCCTCGGAGGCGCATCGTTCTCTCGAACCAACAACGTCTTCGTCTACGAGATAAAGGCGGAAGACACCGGGGACTACCTGATCGGTGCGGCGAAACTCGACGGTGACTTCGCTCCCGGCGTGCAACGGCTCGGCGAGTGCATCATCGCGAGCTCGCGGGAATCAATGAACCCCTCGGTCTCCCCCGACGGGAGCCGCGTAACGTGGAGCGACAACGAGGGAGCAAAGGTCGCACCGCTCACCATCCCGCAGGATGTGATAGGTCGACCGTGCGGAGGAACGGTCACGACGCTCTCGCGTACGGGCGCTAACCCCGTCTTCAGCGGCGCTGCCGCGCCGACGAACGGCGGTGGGCCCGATCCGAACCCATCGCCCGGGCCGAACGGGGGCCTGACGATCAGCGGACCAACGAAGGCCACCCGAGCCCAGGTCAGCAAGGGCCTCAGCTTCTACACCAGGTGCGCGAAGAAGTGCTCGGTGAAGGCGACGATGAGCGCCGGCGGCAAGACGGTCGCCCGGGCAAGCAAGAAGCTCAAGCGCAAGGGAACGGCGAAGCTGAAGCTCAAGGCGAAGCTCGCTGCCGGGGTGACCTCGGTAACCGTGGTGGTCTCCAGCGGCGGCAAGTCGGCCACCCGGACCGTCGCGGTCTCCGGCTAGCCGGCGACGATCTCCTCCAGCAGCTCCGCCAACCGCTCAGGCTCGGTGACCATCGCGTCGTGGCCGGTCTCGATCTCGAGCATCTCGACACCCTCGGCCCGCGCCCGCTCGGTTGAGGGCACCAGGCCCGCGTTCTTCGGGCTGGTCAGGTCTATGAAGGTTCGAGGCAGCCTGCGCGCCACGTGATTCGGCGCGCTAACCGCCTCAGTACACGAGAGAAAGGGCTGGTCGGTCAGCCGGGGCCACACCCAGTCGCGATCGGCCGGATCGGTCACTCCCCACCGCTCCAGGTACTCCTCCTGGGCGACAACGCGCCAGCCGTCGCCCTGCTCGCGAACGACCCGCAGGAAGGCCTCCCGGGACTCAGGCGGCTCCATGTCCATGACCGACTCTCCGTCGTCGGGCATGAACGCGTCGAGGTAGACCAGCCGCGCGATCCGCTCGGGACGCAGCTCGGCTAACCCGGTTATCACCGCGCCGGCGTAGCTGTGGCCGACCAGGATCACGCCCTCCAGCCCCTCGTCGTCGAACAGCGAGACGACGTCGTCGACGTGCGTCGACAGGCCGACCTCCGGCGTCAGCTCGGCGGCCCGCTCGGCCATGCCGGGCAGCGACGGCGCGTAGACCACGTGCCCGGCCGCCTCGAGCAGCGGCACGACCCTCTCCCAGCACCAGCCGCCGTGGTTGGAGCCGTGGACGAGTACGAAGGTGGCCAACTCAGCGGGTCTGCCCGGTGGGGCGGATCAGGACCTCGTTCACGTTCACCCGGGGCGGGGCGGTAACCGCGTGGAGAATCGCCGCCGCGATGTCCTCCGACTCGAGCACCTCGCCGTACTTCTCCTTCATCTTGGCGATCGTCTCTATTACCGCCGGATTGGTGTTGTGGGTCGGCAGCTCGGTCTCCACCATCCCCGGCTCGATGCAGGTGACGCGGATCTTGGACATCGCCGCCTCCTGGCGCAGCGCTTCGCTGAAGCCGGTGACCGCCCACTTGGTCGCGTTGTAGACGCCGACGAAGGCGCTGGCCGTCCGGCCGGCTACCGAGGAGACGTTGACGACGTGGCCGTGGCCGCTGTCGCGCAGGTGGGGCAGCGCCGCCTGGGTGCAGTAGAGGAGGCCGAGCACGTTGACGTCGACCATCCGGCGCCACTGGTCGGTATCGGCACCCTCGATCGGGCCGAGAAGCATCACGCCGGCGTTGTTGACCAGGATGTCGAGCCGCCCGAGCTTCTCCACGGTGGTGGCGATAAATGCGTGAGCCGAGGCCTCGTCGGCCACGTCGCACTCGACCGCCAGCGCCTGTCCCCCCTCTTCCTCGATCCGGGCGGCCAGCGCCTCGAGGCGGTCGACGCGACGCGCTCCCAGCGAAACCGCCGCGCCGGCCTGGGCGAGGGCAACGGCCGTAGCCTCGCCGATCCCCGACGAGGCGCCGGTGATGGCCGCCACGCGGCCCGACAGCGGTAGGTCAGCCATGCGGCAAGCCTATACCGGCCGTGCTCACGCGATCGGCCATAGGCTTGACCGGTGTCCTCCGACGCCAACCGGGAGCTGGTCGAGCGCTTCTACCAGCAGGTGGTCAACGAGCGGCGGCTGGATGCAATCGACGAACTGCTCAGCGAAGACTTCGTCCACAACGGCGAGCAGCGCGGGCGAGAGGGACAGAGGCGGACCTACGAAGCCTTCTTCGCGGGTTTCCCCGACCTGACCAGCGAGGTCGTCGAGATACTCGCGGCCGGGGATGAGGTTGCCGTGCACCGCCGGTGGACCGGCACGCACGAAGGCCTGTTCCAGGGCGTCGAGCCGACCGGCCGGCGGGTGGAGTTCGAATCGACGGCGATCCTCAGGCTGCGCGACGGGCAGATAGCCGAATATCGGGGCGTCGTTGACCTTCTCGGGCTGATGCAGCAGCTCGGCGCCGCGCCCGCGGTCTCGTTCTAGATCGAGCCGGTGGAGAGGAGCAGCGCCACGAGGGAGATCGGGATGCCGAAGTCCCAGATCAGGATCAGCGTGTTATTCGGCGCGTAGTTCTTCACCCGGATGATCTCGATCAGGTGGTTGACCCCGGCGAGGAAGAGGAAGGTGATGGTCGGCAGGGCGGCCGCGATCCAGGCCTCCTTCCCGTTCTGGCCGGCGTAGAGGCAGGCCAGCCCGGCTCCCAGCGAGACGAAGGCGATTTCGTACTGGAAGCCGTTGGTCGTCCAGCCGATCGAGGCCGCGGTCTTCTTGGCCAGCACCGAATGCATGAACGAGGAGACCAGGAAGATGATGCCGGTGAAGAAGAACATCCACCGCAGTGAGTTGACGTCAGAGGCCTCTCCGGCGACGGCGCCAGGAGCCTGGGTGTTGGTCAGGGAGAGGATCCAGGCGACGACGAAGGTCGCCGGAAGCATGAGGGCCATGCCGATCCCCCCGGCCTTGTCTCCCTTCCCCGCGGGCGCTGCGCTCGATTCCATGGGCCGAACCTACCCCAGGGCGAAAGCCGAGGGCAAGCGAGGAGCAACTGGCGGAGCGCCGGCCGGCTGTCTAGAACTTGAAGGCGAGAGACAGGACCGCGCGATCGGCCCCGCCGCGGCGCTGCTCGCCGGCCGCGGTGAAGGCAGCATTGACCACCGCTCCCGAAGGGATCGATGAGAGCGAGGGGAAGACTCCCGCCGAGATGGCCTGGCCGATGCAGGTGCGCAGGTTGGTCTCGTAGGTGCGCGTGCTGGCCGGGTTCGGAGCCGCGTCGTCGGACGGGTCGGCCGGGCCGAAGAAATCGGCCCCGTTCGGACCGTCGGGGAAGACCGCGTTGCCGGACGCATCGCAGGTGAACTCCCGCTGGGCCCGGACGCTGCGCAGGCCACCGGAACCGCCGTCGGGGACGCGGAGGTCGCCAATGGAGATCGTGTAGTGGAGCCGGCCCATGTCCATGAACGGCTGCTCGCCGGCACCGGGAACGCCGCGGCGCTGCGGGCGCCAGTAGACCATCGAGAGGTCGCCGGCCGGGCTCAGCTGGATCGCCGAGCCGTCGTTGGTGCCCGGCGCGTTCGGGTCTCCGTATGTGATGTCGGTCGAGGTGCCGCCGGAGGTCACGGTCTTGACGGCGGGCGCGGTGACCGGGTAGCTCGGCAGCGCGATGGTGTTGATGTCGACCCTTTCACCCGCGATATTCAGGTTGACGTTGTAGATGTCGCCCGGCGACAGCTGGGCCGAGGTGGCCTTCGGGATCAGCCCCATCGCCCAGCTCCTGAAACTGTCCCGCGCTAGCTCCTCGAGCCCGTTGCCCGGAGCGAGGGGATCCGGCCGGTACTGACGCCAGGGAGTGCCGCGCGGAAGGCTGGCGGACGACTCGCTCAGGCCGCCGATCAGCGCGGTGCCGGTCTGGTAATTGCAGTAGGAGAGCGACCCGCAGTCGACCCAGGCGCCGGTCACCTCGCCGTCGCTCGGCGGCCGGCTGAGGTAGAAGGTGATCGAGAAGCCACGGTCGGCCGTGAGGTTGGCGTCGATCTGGGCATCGGTAACTCCGGTGGCGTTCACGTTGACCCCCGAACTCGAGGGCTGCAGGAACATTGCGGCGAAGATCCCGTCGCTGGTCGGGGTCTGGGCGGCGTCCTGGTTGTCGAGCACGCCGTTTCCGTTGTCGTCGACGTCGACGCTGCTCGGGAGCCCGTCCCGGTCCGGGTCGGTGCCGCCGGGGATCGTCCCCTGGGTGGCGCCCTGGGCGGCGCGGGCCGTCTTCGCCGCCTTCTGGAGGCCGAGGCGGCCGGCGCCGATCGGGGCGCCCTTGACGGTCTTGGCGTAGGCCGAGGTGAGGAGGAGCTTGGTGGAGACGTTCCTGGAGAGGACGGCGTAACCGCCGCGCACCTTCGCCGTTCCGAGACTGACGCTCGACTTCTTCGCGGCGCCCTTGCCGAGCGTCAGGTATCCCTTGGAGCCCTTGGAGGCCAGCACGACCGGGCCCAGATAACGGCCGTTGGCGTCGGAGAGCTGGAGGGTGGTCCCCGAGACCCGGCTGCGGGGCACCTTCAGCGAAGTGGTGCCCGACTTCAGGCTCGCCTTGACCGCGATACCGCTGCTGGCCATGGCCAGGACCGAACCGCCCTTGGCGCCGCTGACCTTGAGCTTCAGCGTGGTGGTCGAGGCGGCGAGCGCCGGCGAGGCGCCCAGGCCGCAGCCCATGGCAGCGATGGCGGTGATGACGAGTAGACGCGGTGAAATACGCATGACCGAAATCTAGACCAGATCCCGGCTTCCATGCGCCAGTTTGCGCCCAATAACCTCGCCGCGATGTTCATATTCGTTACCGGAGTCGCCGGAAGCGGAAAATCAACGCTCTGCGCCCATCTGGGCTCCCAGGGGGCTAACGCCCACGACGCCGACGAGGGCATAAGCCGGCACGTGCGCCTGTCCGACGGCGAACCCGCAGCCGCGCCGCCGCGCCGCGAGCAGACGCCCGAGTGGGCCGCGGCCCACGAGTACCGCTTCGACCTGGACCGCGTTCGGGAGCTGGCCCGCAGCGACAAGGACCGAACGACCTTCCTGCTCGGCGCCGCCTACGGCGACGACGACGTGATCGCGATCGCCGACCGCTCCTTCTATCTCGACCTGGGCGAAGACCAGCTTCTCGCCCGGCTGGCCGCGCGGGGGCCGGGCGGATACGGAAGCGAGCTCCACGAGGTCGAGTCGATCCTCGCCTGGCACGCAGGAGCCGCCGAGCGCTACGAAGCCCTCGGGGCCATCCGGCTCGATGCCACGCTCCCGCCACGGGAGCTCGCCGCCCGGCTGCTGGCCGCCACCGGAGCGTAAAACCCCCCGCTGGCGGGCCCGTGGCTTAGGCTGGCGGCGCCGTGGCCGCCGACCCGAAAGCCGGGCACAAAGCCTCCCCCACGCTGACGCTGGTGGCGATGACGCTGGCCAGCAGCATGATCCTGGTCGACCAGACGGCGGTGCCTCTCGCCGTTCCCGACCTCATCGTCGACCTTGGCGGCCAGATCAGCGAGGGCCCCTGGATTCTCACCGCCAACATCATCCCCCTTGCCGCGTTGATGGTTCTCGGCGGGCGGCTCGGCGACCTTTTCGGGCTGCGGCGCATCTTCACGATCGGCGCCCTGCTCTTCGTCTGCTCCTCGGCTCTAGTCGGCTTCTCGCAGGATCCCCTTTGGGCGATCGCCGCCCGCGCCGCTCAGGGAACCGGGGCGGCCCTGATGATGCCCACCTCGCTGGCCATCGTCAGCACCGTCTTCGCCGGCCCGGCCCGAGGGCGAGCGCTGGGCCTGCTGGCCGGCGCTTCGGCCTTCTTCGCCGCCTGCGGCCCGGTGCTTGGCGGGCTGCTCACGAGCGTGGACTGGCGGCTGGTCTTCCTGATCAACGTGCCGCTGGCCATCATCACCCTGGCCCTGACGCTGAAGGCGGTCCCCTCGCTGGCGCCCGATCCCAACGCCCCGCGCCGGATCGACTACGCCGGTGCCGTGACCTTTGCCCTGGCCATGGCGCTCGCCGTCTTCGGCCTTACCCAGGGAGCCAACAACTCCGACTGGACGCAGCCCACGGTCATCGTCTCGCTCGCCGCCGCGGTGGCGCTGGCGGTGGCCTTCGTGGTGATCGAGCTGAAGGTCCAAAACCCACTCGTGGAGTTCAAGCTCTTTCGCCACCGCGACTTCCTGGCCGCGAACATCAGCCAGGTCCTGGCCGGCATGGTCGAGCTGGGGATGGGCTTCCTGCTGCCCGCCTATCTGCTCCTGGTCGTAGGGGTGGACCCGGAGATTGCCGGGCTGATGCTGATCCCCTCCACGCTGCCGATCATCCTCTTCGGCCCGCTGGCCGGGCGCGCCTTCGACCGGATGGGTGGGCGGGTTCCCCTGGTCGTGGGATTCCTGGTGCTGGCCGCCTCGGGGGTCGCCCTCGGCTTTGCCGCCCCGACCGAGAACTTCCTCGACCTGATACCCGGCCTGGTGCTGCAGGGGATCGGGCTGGGGATCGTCCTCACCGTCAACGACCCGACCGGCCTGAGTGCCGTGCCGGAAGACGCACAGGGCCAGGGCGCCGGGATGATCAACACCACCGAGCAGATGGGCGGCGCCCTCGGGATCGCCGTTCTCTCATCGGTCCTGCTGACCGTCTACTGGAACAAGATCTACAGCGGGCTCGAGAAGCTCGGTTTCCCACGCCCCACGCAGGAAGAGCTCCAGCAGGGACGCGAGTACATCCTCAAGGTGGGCCAGGAGGGCCGCGACAATGTCGACCCGACAGGCATCATCGCCAAGGTCGACCCGTACATCGTCCTCTACCACGGCCAGGCCTACGAGATCACGTTCTTCGTGGCCGGCGGGCTTGCCCTGGTCGGGGCGATCGTCTGCTTCTTCCTGGTTCAGAGCCGCAGGCCCAGCGAGGGCGAGCACATCAGCGGGCGTCGCTGGCGCTGGCGGTTCATGGGGCGACGGAGCGGCGACTCCACGACCGGCACGGTTGCGTAGGGGCCGAGGAGTCCAGCGCGAGGCCCGCTTGCACGCGGATGACTCGAAACTGTCATCATCGGTCGAGGGTGCTTTCCGTGACCTCCCGAAACGCAATGCCGGCCGCCGCGGCCCTCTTCGCCGCGCTCGGCATACTGCTCGCGGTCTCCGCGCCGGCCGGCGCCCAGGCGACCGGTGCTTTCGACTGGAAGCCGTGCAGCAACCCGGAATTCGCCCGTTGGCAGAAGATCGACGGAACGATCGGGCCCTCATTCCAGTGCTCGACCTTCGTGCGGCCCCTCAACCGCAAGAAGCCGGACGGCCGGAAGGTGACCCTCGCCGCCATCCGGCTGCCGCACACCGGGCCGGACTCCGCCTACAAGGGAACCCTGTTCCTCAACCCCGGCGGCCCCGGGCAGAGCGGCATCGGCCTGTCGGACATCGCCCTCCTGCTCCCCGAAGAGGTGCGCCAGAGCTTCGACTTCGTCTCCTACGACCCGCGCGGGATCGGGGCCTCGACGCCGGCGCTCAGCGGCCGGGGCTGCAACATTCCCAAGCCGACGCGCCCGGCCACCGGCACCGTCGACTGGAAGAAGGTCCTGGCCGACCGCCAGCGGCAGGTCGCCCGGTACAACGCTCTCTGTTTCAAGGCCAACCGGTCGATCGTCGAGTACGGCGGCACGGTCGACGGCGCCTACGACCTGGACGCGATGCGCAGAGCGGTCGGCGACGAAAAGATCACCTACTGGGGCATCTCCTACGGCACGATCCTCGGCTCCACGTACGCCCAGCTCTTCCCTGACAAGGTCCGGGGAATGGTCTTCGACGGCAACATGGACCCGCAGATCACCCTCTACGGCATCAGCGCCGGATCGGTGGCGCCCGACCACTCGATCGGCTTCTTCCTCCAGGCAAACGGGCTCCGGGAGAAGTTCGACGAGGTGATGGCCCGGCTGAACCGCGGCACGATCAGGCTCCCCAACGGCCAGCGCTACACGCGCTGGGACGTCCTCGACACGCTGAACGACGGCGTCGACTTCTTCCCGATCACCGGCGACCCGAGCTGGACCCAGGCATACGACGCGGTAAACAACTCGTGGACGGCGCTCTTCGGCAGCGGCGCGGCCCGGGACGCTGCCCTGAAGGCGCTCGAAAATCCCGAGGTGCAGAGCCCGACGACCGGCACGGCGGGCAGCCACTGGTCGGCCGTCGTCTGCCAGGACTTCTCCGACCGCATCTCCAACTCCCGCCAGCAGCACCGGCTCGACTGGATCACGCGAGAAGGGCCGGTATACGGCGGCTCGCTGGGCGTCGACTACCTGACCACCTGCAACGGATACGAGGGCGCCCGCCCGAACCCGGTGCCCCGGCCGAAGAAGTTCGGCCCGCCGATCCCGGGGATCATCTCCAACTCCACCCGCGACGGGGAGACGCCCTACCAGTGGGCGGTCAACATGGCCCGGACCTATCCGACGATGCGCGCCATCACCATCGCCGGAGGCATCCACGGCGTCTTCGGCCTCAGCCAGTCGCTGTGCGTGGACACGCCGATCGCCGACTTCCTGGTCAACGGGACCCTGCCCGCCACCGACCTGGGCTGCCCGTACTCCGCCCCAAACCCGGCGCCCTGACCAGCACGGACCCGGTCAGGAGCCGCCGAGCAGGCGGGCCTTTGCCGCCGCGAACTCCTCATCGCTGAGGGCGCCCGACTCGTGCAGGGCGGCCAACCGCTCCAGGTCGGCCACCTGCAGGTCACCCCCGGCCTGCGGGACCTCCGCGCCCTGGGCGCGCAGGTCAATTACCGCGCCCCCGCCGGGACCCACCGTGGCCCCCGGAAACATCTTCATCGCGGCGTCGATCAGCTCCTGTTCGCCGGCGCCGCCCATCGCCATCTCGGCCAGCTCCCCGACCGAGTCGTTTCCGACGAGCGTCCCGATCCCCGTGGCGGTGTCGTCGTACATGATCTCGTTCGGGTCGTCCGGGTCGTAGATCACCGGTATGCGGGAACCGGGCCCGGGTTCGCTCATCTGGGGGAACCGCATCCGGCACTCCACCTGCATCGGGGTCTGTCCTTCCGGTTCGATGCGAAGCGTGAGGTGCACGTCGATCTCGGTACTCGAGACAACATTGTCCGGGCCGGTGGAGACCGCCATCCGCCGGGCGGTATCGAGCACCACCGCCGTAGCCCGCACTCCGTTTTCCTGCAGGTGCTTGCGCTTCTTCTTGCTCGGCCTTCCGAACATTGGCCGACCATAAGGGACAGGCAGCGGCCACGGGAGGTTTTCGCAGGTCCTAGCGGAGGCGGGCCGAGGCGTAATCGAGCATTCGCTCGAAGATCGTCTGGCCATCGGCGGTGGGTCGCTTGAAGAAGCCCGAGCCGTTCCAGCCGTGGCCGCCGCCGGCGATCCGGTAGTACTCGACCGGCACCCGCTGGGCGCGGGCCCGGGCGTCCATCTCGTCGCTCAGCCGCACGGAAACCACCTCGTCTCCGTCGCCGTGCACGAGGAACAGCGCCGGGTCGCCCCGTCGAAGGTTCTCGGCCGGGGGCCGGCCGCCGGGCGACGGGACGATCAGGCCGCCCCAGAGGCTCGCGACGAACCTCAGGCGGGGACTGGCGATCCCGTAGTTGGCTGCCGCGTAGCCGATGTTGTCGGCGATCACCGCTCCCGCCGAGGAGCCGACCACGCCGAACCGGCTGGTCCGGATCCCGAGCCGGGCAGCGTTGCTGCGCAGGTAGCGGAGTGCCGTAAGGGCGTCCTCGGTGGCCGCCGTCACCGCTGACGCCCGCGCGTTGCCCGGACCGAACTCCCGGTATCCGAGCGCCTTCTTCATCCTCGCCATCCTCGCCGCAGGCACCGGGCCCTGGCCCTGCAGCCGGTAGTCGATACTGGCGGCGACGATGCCCCTCTCGGCCAGGCCTCGGGCGGTGCGCACGACTCCGGAATCGGTCCGCTTGCCCTGGACGAAGCCTCCCCCGTGAATCACCACGACCGCCGGGCGACGCAGGACTCCCGCCGGCCGCGGCCGGTAGACGTCCATGAGCAGCTTCGCCTGTCCGGGCTGCGGAAGGCCGACCGGTGCCTCGCCGTACACGACGCCGCTGGTCACCGTGACCCCCTGGGCCCCGGCGGAAGCCGGCAGCACGAGCAGGGCGGCGAAGAACGCCGCCGCGCGGGCGATGCTGGTGTTCCTGCCGGCAGCCATCTTCCTCTCCATCGCCAACCCCTGGGGAGGGCGGAAGTTACGCCCCTGCCCCGACGCCGGTCAGGCGCCGGGCTTGCCGCCCGCAGCCTCGAAGGCCTCGGACATCGCCTCGCCCATCGCCATGACCGCCGAGAGCGGCCGAAGCATCACGGTGAAGCGCTCGACCAGCCCGTCGTCCCCGGTCTCGAGCAGGTCCACCCCCTCGACCTCACGGTCTCCGACCCGGGCCCGGAACCGCAGCATGTGGCTTGCCTCGGAGCCGAGCTCGTCTACGTAACGGAAATCCTCGAAGGTCTCGGCAACGAAACCGAGTACGGCGGTAGCCACCTCGCGGCCGACGAACGGCCGGAAGGCAACCGGGCTGTAGAACTCCACCCCTTCGGACAGGCAGGCGCTCATCGCCTCGAGGTCTCGGGCCTCCACGGCCGTCCGGAAGTCGGTTCCTACGCTCACGAGGCCACAGTACCGGTGCCGCTCAGCCGGTCTGCACGCCCTCCTCGTCGGGCTCGTAGAAGTCGATCGTGCGGGCAAGCAGGATGGTGGAAACGGCAATTACGAGGAAGAGCCAGGGGCCGGCCGGCGGGTAGGCGGCGCCGATGCCGGTGGCTACGACGTAGGCAGCCGCCCCGGGATTCAGGCGCCGCGTGAGGCGGCGTACCTCGGCCGGCTCGACCTCTTCGCGCAGCAGGCGGTCCCGGCGGCACTGCCACCACAGCACGGAGAGCAGCAGGCGGCAGGTCAGGAGCGTGAGGCCGTAGAAGACGACGGCGACGCGGCTGCCACCGTCGGTCCCGATCTGGGTGGCCGCCATGACCGCCGTGGGGTAGGGCAGGAAGGCGATGAACATCAGCAGCAGCAGGTTGACCTTCATCACCGTCGGGCTAACGGCACGAAGGCACGAGAAGATCGTGTGGTGGGCCAGCCAGAAGCCGCCGATGGTCAAGAAGCTGATGACGTAAGCCAGGAAGGACGGCCACTCGGTGCCAAGCTCCTCAAGCAGGCCCACTCCGTTGGTGGCCACCGGCACGGCGATCTCCAGGACGAGCAGCGTGATGGCGATCCCGATCACCCCGTCGCTGAACTGCTCCACGCGGGCAGCGGCGTAGTGCTGTACCTGAAGCATCCTGCGGCTGTCCCGCATGCGCGGCACCGGCGCAGTCTCGTAGCGATGCCAGACGGACAGGCGCCGGACCCGGTCATATCCTGCGCCTGCGATGTCGGCCCAGCCTCCCGCAGCATCACCGCCGTCGGGCCGCCGGGGCCCCATGGCCGCCTTCGGCTGGAGCGCGCTGCTGCTCCCGTTCATCCCAGCGGCAGTGGTCCTCTCTCTCGCCGGCGCCGGGTCGACTCTGGTCTTCGTCACCTCCGCGCTGGGCGTGATCCCAACGGCCTCTCTCATGGGTCGGGCGACCGAGGAGCTGGCGGCCCGGTCGGGCCCCGGAATCGGGGGCCTGCTCAACGTCACCTTCGGGAACGCCCCTGAGCTGATCATCGCCCTGTTCGCCCTGGGCGCCGGGCTCCAGGAGGTCGTCAAGGCGTCGATCGTCGGTTCGATCATCGGCAACGTGCTTCTCGTTCTTGGCGCCTCGATGCTCGTGGGCGGCTGGAAGCGCCAGCACCAGCGCTTCAACGAGACCGCGGCCAACGTCCAGTCGACGATGCTGCTCCTCGCCGTGGCGGCGATCGCCATGCCCGCGGTTTACGTGCTGGTCTCCGCCCCGCCAGGTCTCCCCTCCCCCACCGACCAGCTCGTCTCCTACGGCGGGAACGTCGAAACCCTCTCGCTGGTCGCCTCGGGGATCCTGCTCCTGGCCTACCTGGCCGGACTCTTCTTCTCGCTCAAGACCCACCGGGACCTCTTCAATCCAGAGCATTCGGCCGGCACGGAAGAGAGCTGGAGCGTCAGGAGGTCGGTGATCGCCCTGGCCGTCGCCGGCGCGCTGGTCGCGCTCATGTCGGAGATCCTCGTGGGCTCGATCGAGGAGACCGCCCAGAAGATCGGGTTAAGTGAGTTCTTCATCGGGGCGATCGTCGTGGCCATCGTCGGCAACGCGGCCGAGCACTGGGTCGCCGTGCTCGCCGCCAAGAAGGACCAGATGGACCTCTCGGTCAACATCTCGATCGGCTCGAGCGCACAGGTCGCCCTGTTCGTGGCCCCGGTCCTGGTGCTCGCCTCCTACGTGATCGGCCCGGGCCCGATGCCGCTCGTCCTCAACGGATTCGAGCTGGCCGCCATCGTGCTGGCCGCCCTGATCGCCGGGCAGGTCACCCAGGACGGGCGCTCCACGTGGTTCGAGGGCCTGCAGCTGCTCTCGGTCTACGCGATCGTCGCCGTGGCGTTCTTCTTCGCCTAGACTCGACCGGAATGGTCAAGACCGCCCGTAAGGTTCGCAGGCAGGCATCCGAGGCGGTCGACCGGGCGGGCGCCGCTGCCGGCGAGGCGGTGGCCAAGGTCAAGCCCCGGCTGCGTGGAGTGATCCACCAGTACTCGTTCTGGGTGGCGATCGGCCTGGCCCTCGTACTCGTCTGGCGGGCCAGCACGGCGCGGGGAACCGTCGCCATGGCGATCTACGGCATCGGGCTGGTAGGACTCTTCGGCGTAAGCGCCCTCTACCACCGGCCGGACTGGAAGCCAAAGGCCCGGGCCTGGATGCGCCGGCTCGACCACTCGATGATCTACGTCTTCATCGCCGCCTCGGTAACGCCGTTCGCCCTGCTCATTCTCGATGGCAGCATGGCCTGGATCGCCATGGCGATCGCCTGGGGCGGCGCGCTGCTCGGCGTACTGCTCTCAATCCTCTGGGTCAACGCTCCGAAGTGGCTGAACGTGATCATCTACGTGGCTCTCGGCTGGGTGGGCGTGATCTGCGCGCCGCAGATCCTCTCCGCGCTCGGCTGGTGGGCGATCGTCGGGCTCGTGCTCAGCGGCGTCCTGTACACCGCCGGGGCGGTGATCTACGCCACGGGGCGACCCGACCCGGCACCGAAGACCTTCGGCTACCACGAGCTTTTCCACTCGATGGTCACCGGCGCCGCCGGGACCCACTACCTGGTGGTGGCCCTGCTGGTCCTGCCGTTCGCGGTCTGAAGCGCCAGCGGGCCGGGGCCCGACTCGGCCTCAGCGGACCTTGACGGTCTGGAACATCCCCCCGTGGATCTTGCAGTAGAGGAGGTAGCTGCCCTTGACGGTGAGGGTCCGGCTGTAGCTCCTGCCCGGGCCGATATCCCCCGAGTCGAAGAACTTGGCCTTCCTGGGCGCCGCCGAGCTGTCGAGGGTGACCGTGTGCTCGGTGGTGTTGGAGCGGTCCGCCTTCCACACCAGCTTCGTGCCGGCCTTAACCGAGAGCGTCGCGGGAGCGAACCCCGGGGCAACGTCGTAGAGCATGGTCGTCTTCGACGACCCCTTCGCCGCCATGGCCGGGGCGCCGCCGGCCACGCTGGCCACGCCGGCCGTCACGAGCGCAGTAGCGGCGAGCGCCGCCGCGAGCAGGGCGGGCGTGCGGGCGCGGCTGCCGGCTGGCGGGCCGGCGATCACTTGGGCACCGGCGGGGCCTTGTAGCCCTTCTTCCAGACCATGTAGGCGCCGCCGGAGGCCTTGCTGAACGGCTTGTAGCCCTTGTAAGAGGTCGAGAAGGCCCGGGCGATCGTGCCCCCCGGAGCCGGGTTCTTCTCGTCGGCCAGCGCGAGCGCCCAGCCGACCGCCTCGCCCTGGGCGGCCTCGTTGAAGGTGTCCACCGGGCCGGGCGCGCCGGGCGGGTTGCAGGCCGGGAAGGCCACCGGGCTGAAGTCCGGCAGGTTGCCGACGCCTTCGCTCAGCTGGTTGTCGCTGAAGCAGTTGCCCGAGCCCGAACCGTCATAGAAGAGGTCGCGGCCGTTGAGGTCCTTGCCGCCGTTGCCCATGACGTTCCCGACCACCTGGTTGTCCCTGAGGTTCCACGGCTCGGGACCGATCGCCTCGGCCTTCTCCAGGTCGGCGTTGGCGCCAACCAGCAGCAGCTGCTGAACCAGTCCGACACCGGCGCCCCAGTTGCCGAATACGCGGTTCTTGCTGACCGTGTGGTCGCGACCGCCGAAGAGCAGGATCCCCACGCCGACCGGGTAGGGCACCGAGCCGGTGGCCGGCTTGACCTCCCCGAAGGGCGCGCCCTTGTAGTAGTTGAAGTTGTTCCAGAAGACGTCGTTGTTCTCGATGACGTTGTCCTCTTCCGGCGGGTACTTCTCCGAGACGAGGGTGTTCGGCACGATGCCGGTCCCGTTGTTGAAGAAGTAAGAGCGCGTGATGTTCACGTAGCGCATGTTGGTGCCCGACCAGCCGAGCACGTTGCCCCACGAGCTGACGTTGCGGACGATGGTGCGCTTAGGCTTCTCCTGCTTGGGGGTCTGGCCGATGTAGAAGCCGGCGTCGGTGTGGTAGTAGGCCTGCGAGTTGGTCATCTCGCCGCCGACCGAGTTGAAGGCGTAGAGGCCGTAGACGCCGGTTCCGGTGGCCAGCAGGCGGTCCATCTTGTAGCCGTCGACGTTGACCGCGAAGAAGCCGTTCTGGACGTAACCGTTGGTGGAGAGGCCCTGGAGGGTGACGTCGTTGGCGGAGTTGACGATCACGCCGTGCCTCTGGCCCTTGGCGTTGATCAGGACCTTGGCCGGATTGCCCTTGTTGCCGATGATCGAGATCCCCTGCTTCTTGGCTCCCTCGACCTTCACGCCCTCCCGGTAGGTGCCGTTACAGACCCTGACGGTGTCCCCGGCCTGGGCGGCATCGACGCCCTTCTGGATCGTCTTGTACTGCCCGCCCTTCTTGCAGACCTTGAGGGTCTTGGCGCCTCCTGGCCGCGGCTGCGGCGTGCCGGGGTTGGACGGCGGCGGGTAGTCGGCGGCCGAGGCGAGCGCCGGCAGCGATACGGCGGCGACGACGGCGACGGTCAGGGAACGCATCAGGGTCTTCATTCGGTTCTCTCCTCCGTTGACAGCGGCCTTTTGTGACCGCTCATCGGGATTCTTTCACAAGCCGTCACGGGTTGACGAAGTAGAAACCGCACATCCCGTTGTCCTGGTGGCTGAAGACGTGGCAGTGGTAAAGCCAGCGGCCCGGGTTGTCCTCGGTCCAGGCGGCGGTGATCGTCTCGCCGGGGCCGAGGGTCTGATCGTCGGTCGAAGGGCCGTTGCCGTCGAGCTTCCAGCGGTGCCCGTGCACGTGGAAGGTGTGGAAATTGTTGTCCATCCCGATCACGTGCATGGCCACCGAGTCGCCGGCCTTGGCGGTGATGTTCGGCGTGTTGCCGGCAAACGCCCGCCCGTTGATGCATTCGAAGCTCCGCTTGAGGCCGGTTATCGGCGGCGCCAGCTGGTGCAGGAAGAGCACCGTTTCCACGTCGGGCCGCGGCGCGCCCTTCTCGCGCACGATGATCGAGCCGAAGAGGCCGCGCATGGTGTTGACCGAGTGGTTGGGGCCGTGGTCGTGGTAGGGCCAGACGCCGACCGCCTCGGGAACCGCCTCCCAGCTGTAGGTGAACTCCTCTCCCGGGCCCACGTAACCGCCGGCGCGGGTGAAGTCGCCGATGTAGCTGCCGTCGTAGTCGGGCGTGTAGCG
>CAIKSH010000179.1 GCA_903830015.1 uncultured Solirubrobacterales bacterium
CCCTCGCTGGTGAGGGTGGAGACCATCAACGACCGTCCCGCCGACGAGGTCGCCGACGGCACCCCCTACGAGAAGCTGGGGGCCGCCTTCCCGGCCGTCGCCTTCGACCTGGGCTCGGCCAGCCCGGCGCTGGCCCAGGTTGCCGAGCGCGCGCCGATCGGCCGCGGCTCGCGCGTGACGGTCAGCGGGCCGTTCGCCAGCGGCCGCAGCTCCCTGCTGCGCGACCTGGCCGCAGCGCTCGCCGGCGCCGAAGGCGTCGAGGTGACCGTCGTGCTGGCCGGCTCGCGGCCCGAGGAGCTCGCCGAGTGGCAGGCCGCCGGCATCGAGCCGGCGAGCGTCGCCGCCCTCGGGGCCAGCCCCGAGTCCCAGTCCCAGGCGGTAGACCGCGCCGTCGAGGCAGCGCGCCGCGCGGTCTCGCGCGGGGGCCACTGCGTGCTGGTGATCGACTCGCTCGACGGGGTGGGTGGCGCCTCGGCACGCCGGGCGCTGGCCGCGGCGCGCAACGTGCCCGACGGGGGCTCGCTTACCGTGATCGCCGCGACGCGGGAGCCCCTCGGCGGGGAGACGACGGTAATCGTCCTCGACCCCGATGAAGTGGCTAAGGCGGGACATCCGGTCGTCGACGCCTCGCGCAGCGCGACGCTGCGGGCGCAGGCGCTCGGCGCCGGCTAGTTCTCGGAGGCCGCCGAGCGGGGGATGTAGGCGACCCGGGTCCAGGAGGGCTCGGGCGCCAGCTCCACCGGCTCGTCGTCGCGGTCGGGCTGCACGTAGGTGAAGCTCTGGAGATCCTCGTCGAAGCGGACGTCGAGTTCGCCTTCCTTGACGCGCTGGTCGAGCCAGGCCGAGCGGAATACCAGCCGGCGCATCCAGTGCACCAGGGAGCGGTCGGCGGGTCCGACCAGCTCGGGCCAGCAGTCGTTGACGTGGTCGCCCAGGCCCGAGGCCGGGTCCTGGATCTCGCCGTTCACCGCGAGGTTTACGAGGTCCTCGAGCTCGCCGGGATCAAGGATTCCCTCGACAAAGCCCAGCCGGCGCGCGGCCTGCTCGCAGCGCTCGGAGAAGTCACGCTCGTTGAACGTGAAGCGGAGCTCCCCGTACTCGAGTACGAAGTCTTCGCCGGAGTCGTAGTTGCCGCGAATTGTCGGATCCATGGTTCCCAGAAAGCAATTGGGCCCTCGCACCGGGCGGAGGACCCGTCGGGATCGTATGGCGATCCCCTCTCCGGCCGACAGTCCTGAACGGGATATTTCAGAAAAGCCCGCAATTAGCGGGAATCCGGGGCGCCTGCCCCCGAGGCGGAGCCGCGCCGTCCCGGGCCCCTGATACCGCCGTAGGCCTCGAGACAGAGAAAGCCGCCGAGCGCGATGGCCAGGGTCGCAAGGAGCCCCAGCCAGGCGATCGGGCGAACGTCGACGATCTCCGAGGGGGAGGGCCCGCTCAGCAGGTGGACCAGCTGCTGGAGGAGGCCGACGATGCCGATGAAGAGAACCACGGTCCCGGCCAGCCGGCCGCCGCCGAGCAGAACCCACGCCACGCCGGCCAGCGAGCCGGCGATGACCAGGAACATGATGAGGTCACTCAGGAACCCCCAGGGCTCCCAGGCATTGGCGCTGAGGGCAAAGCCGGCCTGCCGGGCGTACTGCTCCACCAGCGCGTCGCCGCCCGCGATCTTCGATAGGTCGATGACGTACCAGGTCCGGAGTGAGAGGACGAACAGCGCCACCGCTCCGGCCACGGCGAGGACGCTTCCGATTACGCCGCGGCTGTTCACTGCCGCATCGTAAGCGCTGGCGCGAACGGCAAGGGAGGGGGGAGAGATTCCTGCCGTCGTCCTAGGAGGGGCATGATCAACCGAGACCGCTCCACCATTCTCCTGGCCGAGGAGGACGAGGCCACCCGGACCTTCCTCGCCGACCACCTCACCGCCGACGGCTTCGACATGGTCGTCGCCGACTGCGCCCGTGACGCCCTGCGGCTGATGGGCAGCTCGTTCCCCGACCTGGCCCTCGTCGATGCCGACCTGCCGGACGGGTCGGGTTTCGACCTCGCGAGCACCGTCCGCGAGTCGGACGGGGTGGCCAGCAAGGTCGACCCAAACCTGCCCCTGATCCTGATCGGGGTGCGGGCCGGCGAGCTCGACAGGGTGCGCGCCTTCGAGCGGGGCGCCGACGACGTGATGGAGAAGCCCCTCAGCTACCGGGAGCTGCGCTGCCGGGTCGAAGCGCTGCTGCGCCGCTGCGAGCGCGGCCGTACCGGCGGACGCCTGCGCGTCGCCGACATAGAGGTCGACACCGCGGCGCGCACGGCCAGCGCCGCCGGGCAGGTGCTCGAACTGAGCGCCAAGGAGTTCGCCCTCCTGCGCGTCCTGGCCTCCGACCCGACGCGGGTCTTCACCAAGGCCGAGCTCCTGCGCAGCATCTGGGGGCGCCGCACGGTCGGCACGACCCGCACCCTTGACTCGCACGCCTGCCGGCTGCGCCGCAAGCTGGCGGTCGGCGGGGGCCGTTACGTGGTCAACGTATGGGGCGTCGGCTATCGCCTGGTCGACGCGCCGGCTCTCGTCGGGGAGGATGAGACCGAGGCGCAAGCTGCGGCGTGAGCCGCGGGCGCCGGGCCCTGTTGCTCGCCGGGATGTCGCTCCTGCTCGGCGGCGTGGCCGCCTCCCAGGTCGCCGGCCGGGAGGCGGAGATCGAGCGCCGGATCGGCTCTCCGGTGCCGGTCGTGGTCGCTGCCCGCGCGATTGGGCCCGGGCAGACGATCTCCGCCCGTGACCTGGCGGTACGCCAGGTTCCGGGTCGTTACGTGCCTCGAGGCTCCTTTGCGAGCCCGGGCGAGCTGGTGGGTGC
>CAIKSH010000180.1 GCA_903830015.1 uncultured Solirubrobacterales bacterium
CCCGGTGGCGGCGAGCAGCTCGTCGATCCGGCGCTGCGGCTGGCGCAGCCCGTGCAGGCGGGCGTGGTACTCGAGGTTCTCGCGGGCGGTGAGGTCCTCGTAACAGAGGGACTGGTGGCCCAGGAAGCCGACCCGGCCGCGAACCGCCCAGCCCTCCTTGACCACGTCGTGCCCGAAGAGGCGGGCCTGGCCGGAGCTGGGGCGCAGCAGGGTGGCCAGCACGCGCAGCAGCGTCGACTTACCGGCGCCGTTGGGCCCGAAGACGACGAGGGTCTGCCCGCCCTCCAGGGTGAGGCTTACGTCGTCGAGGGCCTCGCGCTCGCCGAACCGGCGGCCCAGGCCCTCGAGCTCAAGGGCCGTCATCTCCCCAGCTGCGTACCAGCGAGTCGGCGGCGTGGTTCAGCGCGGGGGCGAGCACCGGCACCAGCTGGTCGATCGCCTTCGGGTTGCCGGGGAGGTTGACGATCAGGGTCTGGCCGGCGATCCCGCTCACCCCGCGGGTGAGCAGCGCCAGGCGCTGGTGCTTCATCCCCTCGGCGAGCATCGCCTGCTGGAAGCCGTCGGCGCGGCGCTCGATCACCGCCTCGGTGGCCTCCGGGGTGACGTCGTCGGGGGTCAGGCCGGTGCCGCCGGTGGTGAAGATGAAGCGCACGTCCTGGGCAACCAGCTCGCGCAGGCGCTTCTCGATCGCCTCGCGGTCGTCGGGTACCACGTCGACGCCGGTTATCTCGCACCCGGCCTCCTCGAGCAGGCCGGCGAGCTTCGGGCCCGACTCGTCCTCGCCCTCGCCGCGGGCCACCGAGGTGGAGACGGTGATCACGGCGGTTTTCATGTCGGTCTCAGTCACGGGTCCACAGGCCCGAGCGCCCGCCGGACTTCTCGACCAGCTCCACCGAGGTGATCCTCACGCCGCGCTCGACCGCCTTGACCATGTCGTAGACGGTCAGCGCCGCGACCGAGGCGGCGGTCATCGCCTCCATCTCGACGCCGGTCCGGGCGCGGACCCGGGCCGAGGCGACCACAGTTACCAGGCCGGCCGCCTCGTCCACCGCGAGTTCCACGTCGACGTGGTCGAGCCCGAGGGGGTGGCAGAGGGGGATCAGCTCGCCGGTGCGCTTGGCGGCCTGGATCCCGGCCAGCCGCGCGGTGGCCAGCACGTCGCCCTTGTGGAGCCCGTTGGCGGCGACCATGGCGGCGGTCTGCGGCTCCATCTCGACGGTCGCCCGGGCGACGGCCGTGCGGTCTGACTCCTCCTTGCCGGAGACGTCGACCATGCGGGCCTGGCCCTGCTCGTCCACGTGGCTTAGGCGGCTCACGGCGCGAGCCTAGCGGCGCGGGGCCGGCGGGCGCCCGGGCGGGCGCGAGCGTGCGCCGTGGCCGGGTTTTCAGGCCGGCGCGTGGGTGCGCTGGGCGGCGGCGATGATGTCGAGCACCGCCTGGCGGTCGCCGGCGCGAAGCAGCTCGATCGGGTCGGGCTCGCCGTTGACGATCGACTCGAAGAAGGCCTTGCGGTCCTGGTAGGTGGGAAGCGTCCCCTTCGCCCAGCCGCGTGCGTCGTTGAGCATCACGGCCAGCTCGGCGTACTCCTCGCCGAAGAGCTCGGAGATCTCGCGCTTCATCCGCTTGGCCAGCGCCGGCGAGGAGCCGGCGGTGGAGATGGCGATGGCCAGCGGCCCGGTGCGCACGATCGCCGGCAGGATGAAGTTGCACAGCGGCGGCACGTCGACGATGTTGGCGAGCATCGCGCGCTTCTCGGCGTCCTCGTAGATGCGGATGTTGGTCTCGGTGGAGTCGGTGCAGGCGATGACGATGAAGACGCCCTCGAGGTCCTGCGGGCCGGCGTAGTCGCGGGCCTCCCAGCCGATCGAGCCCTCGGCGGCCATCGCCTCCAGCTCGGGGCCGGCTTCGGGAGAGATGACGGTCACCTCACCGCCGCAGGCCAGCAGCCCCTCGGTCTTCTCGAGCCCCATCTCGCCGCCGCCGATCACCACGCAACGGCGGCCCTTGAGCTTCAGGCAGGCGATGTAGAACGGCGTGTCCAGCATGTCCTTCACGCAGGTCTGGTCGCAGATCCCGCGGTTGAACTGGCAGACGCACTCTTTTCCCTTGTAGGCGGCGGCAGGCATGGTCGCTCAAGCGTAGTAGCTCGTAACCTGCTGTACGAATGGCACGGCAGCCCGAGTTCAACGAGATCCCGTTCCGCCCCGCCGGGCCCGGCGAGGGGTACTTCGAGGACGACTCGCTGATCCGCCGCGTCAACCGCGAGCTGATCGTCGCCTTCTCCGGCGCGCGGGCGCTGCTCATGCAGGCCGCCCACCCGGTGATGTTCGAGGGCTTCTTCATCAAGACCGAGGCGCGCGACAGCGCCCACGAGCGCCTGGCCCGAACCGCCACCGTGATGAACACGATCTACTTCGGCCGCCGCCAGGAGGCCGACGAGATGACCGCCCGGGTGCGGGCGGTGCACGCCACGATCAACGGCG
>CAIKSH010000181.1 GCA_903830015.1 uncultured Solirubrobacterales bacterium
CAGCGCGCGCCGAGGATGTCCTGCACCGGCTCCGGCTCGGCCCCCATCCCGTCGAAGAACGGCGGGCGGCGACCGTAGGTCGCGTCCTCGCTCCAGGCGTAGCGGTCCCCGCCGGGCACCTCAAGGCCGTTCCAGTTGACGTCGCCCTCGTAGACCTGACCGTAGCTCTTGCGGAACATGTCCGACTGGACCGCCTGCTCGACCGTCTCGGCGATCTCGCGGCTGGCCGGCCAGATGTCGCGCAGCATCACCTCGCTGCCGTCTTCGGCGATACCGAGCGGCTCGGTGGCGAAGTCGATGTCCATGGTCCCGGCCAGGGCGTAGGCCACCACCAGCGGCGGCGAGGCCAGGTAGTTCATCTTCACGTCGGGGTTGATCCGGCCCTCAAAGTTACGGTTGCCGGAGAGCACCGAGCAGACCACGAGGCCGTTCGCCTGGACGGCCGCCGAGACCTCCTCGGGCAGCGGCCCGGAGTTGCCGATGCAGGTGGTGCAGCCGTAGCCGACCAGGTTGAAGCCCAGCCCGTCAAGGTCGTCCTGCAGTCCGGCCCGCTCCAGGTACTCGGTGACCACCTTGGAGCCGGGCGCCAGCGAGGTCTTCACCCAGGGCCGCACCTTCAGCCCCCGCTCACGGGCGTTGCGGGCCAGCAGGCCGGCGCCGACCATCACCGAGGGGTTCGAGGTGTTGGTGCAGCTGGTGATCGCGGCGATAACCACGTCCCCGTTGCCGACCTCGGTCTCGACGCCATCGGCCAGGGTCACCGCGACCCGCTCGCTCACCGCCACGGCCGGCTCAGGCGCCGGCTGATCGGGCGGGTCCAGGCGGTCCGGGGTCTCTCCCGGATCCATCGTCGAGGGTGGGTCGCTGGCCGGGAAGGACTCGCGGTCGGCCTCGTCCTGGGCGTCGAGGACCGGCACCACGAAGCTCGTCAGCTCCTCAAGGAAGGCCTCCTTGGCCTGCTCGAGGGGAACGCGGTCCTGGGGACGGCGTGGCCCGGCGATCGAGGGCACTACCCGGTCAAGCTCGATCTCGACCGTCTCGGTGAACGTGGGCTCGTCGGAGTCCGCGTCGAGCCACAGGCCCTGCTCTCGGGCGTAGGCCTCGACGAGCTCCACCTGGTCGGCCGGGCGGCCGGTGAAGGCCATGTAGCGG
Organism: uncultured Solirubrobacterales bacterium; assembly: GCA_903830015.1. GTDB lineage: Bacteria > Actinomycetota > Thermoleophilia > Solirubrobacterales > Solirubrobacteraceae > F1-60-MAGs163. Next base: position 1,153 of record CAIKSH010000181.1, read on the forward strand.
ATCGTCTCCTCGTCGATCGGGAAGATCGCGCAGGTAGAGCCGAATTCGGGGCTCATGTTCCCCAGCGTCGCCCGGTCGGCCAGCGGCAGCCCGGCCACGCCGGGACCGAAGAACTCCACGAAACGGCCGACGACGCCCAGTTCGCGCAGCCGCTCGGTGACAGTGAGGACCAGGTCGGTGGCCGTGGCCCCCTCGGGCAGCTCGCCCGAAAGGCGGACGCCCACCACCTGGGGCACGAGCATCGAGATCGGCTGCCCGAGCATCGCCGCCTCGGCTTCGATTCCGCCCACGCCCCAGCCCAGGACGCCGAGCCCGTTGACCATCGTGGTGTGGGAGTCGGTCCCGACGAGGGTGTCCGGATAGGCCTGGCCGGCCCGCTCGTTGACGAAGACCACCCGGGAGAGGTACTCGAGGTTCACCTGGTGAACGATTCCGGTATCCGGCGGCACGACCTTGAAGGTCTCGAAGGCCTCCTGGCCCCAGCGCAGGAAGCGGTAGCGCTCCTCGTTGCGCTCGAACTCGCGGCGCGCGTTGATCTCGAAGGCGTCGGGGGTGCCGAAGGCGTCGACCTGCACCGAGTGGTCGATCACCAGCTCGGCCGGAACGAGCGGCTCGATCGCCTGCGGGTCCCCACCGAGCGCGGCGATCGCGTCCCGCATCGCGGCCAGGTCGACCACCGCCGGCACGCCGGTGAAGTCC
>CAIKSH010000182.1 GCA_903830015.1 uncultured Solirubrobacterales bacterium
CTTCGGCCTCGAGTACCCGGAGGAGTACGGCGGCCAGGGCGGCGACTGCGTCCACAGCGCCGTCCTGGCTGAGGAGATGGCCCGCTGCGGCTCGGGCGGGGTGGCGGCAGCCCTGGGCGCGCACGTCACGATCGCCACCCCGCCGGTCTGGAAGTTTGGCACCGAGGAGCAGCGGCAGCGCTACGTGGTGCCCTCGATCCGCGGCGAAAAGATCTCCGCCCTGGGCATCACCGAGCCGGGCGCCGGCTCGGACGTCGCCTCGCTGCGCACCGCCGCCAGGAAGGTCGACGGTGGCTGGGTGCTCAACGGCGAGAAGTGCTACATCACCAACGGCGTGCGCGCCGACTTCGTGGTCACCGCGGTGCGCACCGGCGGCGAGGGCCACGGCGGCGTCTCGTTCATGATCGTCGACACCGACCAGCCCGGCTACCAGGCCTCCAAGCTGGAGAAGATGGGCTGGCACGCCTCCGACACGGCCCTCATCGCCATGCAGGACGTCTTCGTTCCCGAGGAGAACCTCCTCGGCGAGGAGGGCGGCGGCTTCAAGCTGATCATGGCCAACTTCCAGTGGGAGCGGCTCTCGATGGCGCTCGGCGCCGTGGCGGCCGCCCAGAACGTTTTCGACATGACGCTCGGCTTTGCCAGGGAGCGCGAGGCGTTCGGCCGGCCGATCTCCGGCTTCCAGGCGATCCGCCACAAGTTCGCCGCGATGGCCACCACGATCGAGGCCGGCCGGGCCCTCACCTACCACGCGCTGCGGCTCTTCGCCGGCGGTCGCGACGCCCTCCAGGAGGTGACGATGGCCAAGCTCAAGACCCAGCGCGACGCCTTCGAGGTCGCCGACCAGTGCCTGCAGATCCACGGCGGGGCCGGCTACATGGTCGAGTACGGGGTCGAGCGTGCGGCCCGCGACGCACGGCTCGGGCCGATCGGCGGCGGAACCGACGAGGTGATGAGCGAGATCCTCGGAAAGACGATGGGGCTGTGAGCGACTTCGCGATCGCCGTCGTGGGCGAGAGGGACCTCGATGACCTGCTCCCCCTGATGCGGTCCTACTGCGACTTCTACGAGGTCGACCCGGCCGACGCCGACCTGCTCGGGATGTCGCGGGCCCTGATCGCCGACCCCGACCGCGAGGGGGTCCAGCTGATCGCCCGCAACGCCGACGGCACCGCCGTCGGCTTCGCCACCGTCTTCTGGACGTGGCAGACGCTCGATGCCGCCCGGCTGGCGGTGATGAACGATCTCTACGTGGCCCCGGAGAGCCGGGGCAGCGGGCTGGCCGAGGCCCTGATCCGGGCCTGCGCCGACGCGGCGAGGGGCCACGGCGCACACAGCCTGGGCTGGCAGACCGCCCTCGACAACGAGCGCGCCCAAAACGTGTACGACCGCCTCGGCGCCCGGAGCTCGAAGTGGCTCGACTACGAGCTGGCGCTCGACGAGCCGGCCAGTTCCGAGTAGAGCCGGCGGATCTCGCCGAAGATCTCGTCGGCGGCGGCCTGCTGCTGCTCGCGTGAGGGGTTGTCGACCGGCTCGAAGCGCATCGGCTCGCCGTAGAGCACGCGGACCGAGGGCAGCTGCAGCCGCTTCCAGTTGCGGACCTTCTCCGACCCGTGAATGGCCACCGGCTGGATCGTCGCGCCGCTCTCCAGCGCCACGCGGCCGATGCCCGGCTTGGCCGCGTCGGAGATACGGCCCGTCCGCGATCGCCCGCCCTCGCAGTACATGCAGATCGTCCCGCCCCGCCCGAGGATCGAGTGGGCGACCTCGAAGACCCGCTCGTCCTTGTGGCCCCGCCTCACCGGGAACACGCCGCCGTTGCGGTAGATGTAGCGCATCGGGCCCGTGTAGAGCTGCGACTTGGCCATGAACTGGAGCTTGCGCCGGGTGAATGCCCCGACGAAGAAGTGGTCGATGTTGGAGAAGTGGTTGGGAGCGAAGATCACCGGGCCGCTGGTGGGCACCAGTTCGGAGCGCAGCGAGCGGGCCCGGAAGAGGATCCAGACGTAGAGGCACATGATCACCCGGGCGGCGTCGTAGACCCAGCCGGGCTTGTGGTTCATCGGCCACTCGTAGTAGCGGTCGAAGTACTCGGCCGGCCGCGGGTCCTTGTAGTTCTGCTCCCTCATCGAAGCCAGCTCCTCGTGCGGCCGGGTGGTCGAGACGTGCTCGGACATTGCGCAGTACACCCCGCGGGAGCGGGTTGGTTACTCCCCCGCCCAGCCGCGCGAGCGCTCCACGGCGCGGTGCCATTGGTCGAGGAGGGCCTGACGCTCGGCTTCGGCCATCTTCGGCTCGTAGCGCGCCCGCTCGCGCCACAGTCCCGGCACCGCGTCCTCGGTGACCAGGCCGGCCCCGACCGCCGCCATCAGCGCCGCGCCGAAGGCCGTGGTCTCGGAGACCTCCGGCACCACTACCGGTGCCCCGAGCACGTCGGCCTGGAACTGCATCAGCCA
>CAIKSH010000183.1 GCA_903830015.1 uncultured Solirubrobacterales bacterium
CGGATGCTCGAGGGCTCGCGCAACCCGCTGTCGTGGACCGAACTCGCGATCGCGGCGCTCACCTCCATCGGCGTCGCCACGGCCGGAGCGATCCTCGCGGTGCTGCTCGCTCTCCCGGTCGGTGTCCTGGCCGCGCGCTACCGCACCCGCGGCGTGCGCACGATCGAGACCGCGGCGTACTCCGGCCATGCGCTGCCTGCCGTCGTGGTGGGGCTCTCGCTGGTCTTCCTCACTCTCGCCGTCTTCCCCGCGGCGTACCAGACGGTGTTCATCCTCGCTTTCGCGTACGCCGTCCTGTTCCTCCCCAAGGCGATCGGCGCGACGCGCAGCGCCACGGCCTCGGTCTCGCCGGTCCTCGAGCAGACCGCGCGCACGCTGGGCCGCGGACCGCTGCGGGCGTGGACGGGTACGACGCTGCGTCTCACCCTTCCGGGCATCGCCGCGGGCGGCCTCCTCGTGCTCCTCACGGCGATGAAGGAGCTCCCCGCCACCCTCATGCTGCGGCCGACCGGACTCGACACCCTCGCCACCGAGTTGTGGAGCCGCACCGAGATCGCCGCCTACGGCTCGGCGGCGCCGTACGCGATCGCGCTCGTCGTGCTCGCGGCGGTCCCCGCATGGCTGCTCAGCCGGGCCATGCTGGCATCGCCGGGCAGCGAGTCCGAGGAGACGCCGTGATCGACCGGTCAGTCGATGCACGGTGCGGGGATACGGTGGGGTGATGCAGGTAGCGGTCCGCGGTCTCGACGCCGGATACGGCCCGGTCCCGGTGCTCGAGGGGCTCGACCTCACGGTGCCATCCGGCACTCTGGCCGCGGTACTGGGACAGAGCGGGTCGGGCAAGACGACCCTCCTTCGCGCGCTCGCCGGCTTCCTGAGGCCGACGGCCGGCTCCATCCGATTCGGCGACCGGGTCGTCTCCGAGCCGGGCACCTTCGTCCCGCCCGAGAAGCGCAAGGTCGGCATCGTGCCGCAGGAGGGCGCGCTCTTCCCGCACCTCGACGTCACCGGCAACGTGGCCTTCGGCCTTCCGCGCGGCTCCCAGCAGCGCGTCGACGAGGTCCTCGACCTCGTCGGGATGCGCGACTACGCGCACGCGAGGCCGCACGACCTGTCCGGCGGCCAGCAGCAGCGCGTCGCCCTGGCCCGCGCACTCGCGCCCGAGCCCGACGTCGTGCTGCTCGACGAGCCCTTCACCGCCCTCGACGCGAACCTGCGCCACCGCATTCGCGCCGAAGTGCGCGATGTCTTGCGCGAGGTCGGCACGACCGCCGTGCTCGTCACGCATGATCAGGAGGAGGCCCTGTCGACCGCGGATCTCGTCGCCGTGATGCGCGACGGTCGCATCGTCCAGGTGGGGACGCCCCTCGAGGTGTACGACGCCCCCGCCGACCTCGGTGTCGCGCGTTTCGTCGGCGAGGCCGTCGAGTTGCCCGCGATCGGCCTGCCCGCCCAGGGATCGCCCGCAGACCGCGTGTCCTGCGCCCTGGGTGACGTGCCCGTGCGCGGCGAGGTGGCCGGCGACGCCGTCATCGTGCTGCGCCCGGAGCAGTTGGTGCTGTCATGTCCGGTGCCGCCGCCCGTGGCCGGTGCCGAGGGGCGACCGCATCCCGGCCGCGGCGTGGTCCGGGAGGCGTCGTACCACGGTCATGACTCGGTGGTGCGCGTGGAACTCCATGACGGGTCCGTGGTCCCCGTCCGCGTCCCCGGGGGAACGCCGCCCCCGCTGCCCGGCGACGAGGTGGTCGTCGGCGTCACCGGATCGGGGCGCGTCTACCCGGCCTGAGCAGGTCGCGGTCGTGGGCAGGTCGCGGTCGTGGGCAGGTCGCGGTCGTGGGCAGGTCGCGGTCGTGGGCAGGTCACGATTCGGACGCACCGCGTTCGGCCGTGCTGAACCGGACCGCGTCCCGCGGCTATGGTGTGGCCGATGTCCGCTTCGTCCGGCCCCCCGGCCACCGCCA
>CAIKSH010000184.1 GCA_903830015.1 uncultured Solirubrobacterales bacterium
CCTCGGCGCGGTCGACCGCCTGGGGCTTCTCGATCTTGGCGATGATCGGCGCCCGCGTGTACTCGCGCAGCTCGATGATCTCCTCAGGGCGCCGGACGAAGCTCGGGGCGACGATGTCGACGCCCATCTTCTCGCCGGCCTCGAGGTGGACGAGGTCCTCCTCCAGGACGGAGGGCAGGTCGTCCACCGGGCTGGGCACGTTCAGGCCCTGCCGCGTGGTGATCACTCCCCCGATCTCTACTTCGGCGTCGATCTCCTGGTCGCCGGGCCGGGCCTCCAGCGTGCGCAGCCGCACGGCGCCGTCGGCGAGATAGATCGTCTCGCCCGGCTCGACCGAAGCCGGCAGGCCGGCCCAGTTGACGGTGAGGCGGCCGTCCTCGGCGTTCGCCTCGCCCTCCTCGCCGCAGATGAAGGTCACCCGCTGGCCGCCCTTGAGGATCGCGCGGCCTCCCTTTATCGCGCCGATGCGGATCTTCGGGCCCGGAAGGTCCTGGAGGATCGCCACCGCCCGCCCGACCCGCTCGGAGGCCTCCCCGACGAGGCGGATCGTCTCGGCGTGGTCCTCGTGGGTGCCGTGGCTGAAGTTCAGCCGCGCCACGTCCATCCCGGCCTCGACCATGCGGTCGAGGATCTCCGGGTCGCGCGAGGCAGGGCCAATAGTGGCGACGATCTTGGTGCGCCGTTCGAACATCGCTGCTCAACCTAGAGCATCCCCGGCGCCGGCCGGAATGGCCCGGTTCAGGTAAATCGGCCGTCCACGAGCAGATCCTCGCCGTCGGCGAGCAGTCGCCCCCCGGAGCGCAGGTCGCAGATCAGGTCCCAGTGCAGGGCGCTCTCGTTGCGCCCGCCGGTCTCCGGATAGGAGCGCCCGAGAGCCAGGTGGACCGTCCCGCCGATCTTCTCGTCGAAGAGGATCGCCCCGACCGGCCGGTCGATCCCGAAGTTGGTGCCGATGCCGATCTCGCCCAGGCGCCGGGCGCCCTCGTCGGTGGCCAGCGCGCGGCGCAGGTACTCGCCGCCGGAGGCGGCCCGGGATTCGACCACCTCGCCGCCGCGGAAGACCAGTTCGACCCCGGTCACCTCGACGCCGGACGGCGAGCTGGGGATGGTGAAGGCGACGTGGCCCTCGGCGCTGGCCTCGAGCGGGCCGGTGAAGACCTCGCCGCTGGGCATGTTGCGCTGCCCGTCGCTGTTGACCCAGCTGCGTCCCTTCACCTCGACGGTCAGGTCGGTGCCCGGGGCCAGGATCCTCAGCTCGCGTACCCGGGCCAGCCGCTCCACCAGGCCAGCCTGGAAGCGGCCGAGCTGCTGCCAGGCGGCGGCGGGGTCGGGACGGTCGAGGAACATCGCCGATGCGACGAAGCCGGCGAACTCCTCCAGCTCCATGCCGGCGAGGGTGGCCCCGGCCGGCGTCGGCCAGAGGGTCGAGCACCAGCGCTTCTTCAGCATCCGCTCGCGCACCGGGCGCCGGCCCCGCGCCGCCCGGGCGATCCGGGCCGGATCGGTGTCGGCGAGCTCGTGGACGGCGTAGGGGGCCTGGATCGAGACGACCGCGTCGAGCGACTTGGCCGTGGCCATGGCCAGGTCGTCGAAGTCGTCGAGCTGTGAGTCGCGGGCGTGGCGGTAGAACGACGCCGCCTGCCCGGGCAGCTCGACCTCCAGCGTCGGCCAGGCCTCGCGGGCGAGGACCGACTCCTGAAGGGCGACCATCAGCGGCGTGGCCAGGGCCGTCGAGCGGACGACCACCCGCTGCCCCCCGGCGACCCCAAGGCACCAGTCGGCCAGCAGCTCGGCCAGCTCGCGCGTGGGGAAGACGGCGTCGACCCGGGCGGCGGCCTGCTCCCAGGAATCGCTCACGGCGCCTGCAGCTCGGGGAACCACTCGGCGCAGTGCTCGCGAAGGCTGTCGCGCACGAAGCGGCGCTCCTCCTGGCTGGCCACGCGAAAGCGGGCCAGCAGCTCGGCCTGGCCCTCGGTCTCCACGCCGTTTATCTCCCACCCGACGGCCAGCCGCTCGAAGAGGAACTCCACCGCGCGCTGCCAGGCGTCCTCCTGCGAGAGCGGGCTGCCGGAGAAGGTCTTTGCGTAGAGCTCGCGGGTCTTGGGCGTCATCACCGTCCGCAGGGCCAGGCGCTCGCCATCGGCGCCCTCGTAGAGCTCGACCGGAGCCTCGGGCAGGGACTCCTGGGAGCGCTCCCGGCGCCTGGAGCGCCGGCCCATCAGGTGGTGTTGGCGGCGTGCTCGAGCGTCGAGCGCACGTCGCCGGTGACCGGGTCGGCGTGCCCGGGCCAGGCGGCCGCGGGCTCGAGGGCCGCCAGCTTGCGGATCGAGGCCCGGGCCTGCTCGGTGTCCTGGTTGAAGGCCCGGTGGGGGACCCGGGCATGGCCCTTGCGGCCGGTCTGCGGGTCGAGCGTGTAGAAGCAGTCGCTGACCAGCGCCACCCGGTCGGACTCGCGCCAGAGGCCGATCAGGCCCGGGGCGTGCCCGGGGAGATGGACCACCTTGAAGCCGGCGATCTCGTCCCCCTCCTCCAGCGTGCCGGAGATCTCCACCGGCCCGCCGTCCCATTCGCCCAGGAGCCGCGGCATGAGGGCCCGGCCGAGTGGGTTCAGCTCGTCGAAGCGGAAGTAGTGCTCGCCCCCGTCGCCCTCGGCGTCGGCCACCTCGTAGGGGTGGCAGAGGACCGGCACGCCCAGCGATGGCGCGACGCCCCGGTGGTCGGCGTGGCCGTGGCCGAGCACCACGCGGGTGATTCCCCCGAGCTGCGCGCCGGCCCGGGCGATGGCGGGAGCCATCGAGGCCACCCCGGCGTCGAAGAGCATGACGCCGTCGCCGTCGCGGACGAGGTAGACGTTCATCGTCTTGCCGGGGAAGCCGCCGCGGATCAGCCAGACGCCGTCGGCTACCTCCTCGGGCTCCGAGGCACCCAGGCGCGCGGCCACCCGCGTCTTGAGGTTGAAGGCGCCCTTGAGGCCGAGGTCGGCCCGGGAGCCCTCCGGCGGGAGCAGCCCGAGCTGGCGGGCGAGCGTCATCCCGTCGGCGAAGGCGTTGTTCTCGACGATCTCGCCACCCCGGACGATGAGGATGTCGACCCCCTCGAGCTCGATCGCGGCCCCGGTGGCCTCGATCCCCTGGAAGGGCTCGCCGGTGAAGGTTCCCTTCGCCGACCAGCGCACCGCCGCCCTGTCCTTCTGGACCGTGGTCTCGACGACCTCGAAGGCGAAGTCGGGGAACGAGGAGAAGATCCCGCCGAGGAAGTCCCGCACGCCCTGCGGGGCGGTGGTGTCGACCTGGCCCCTTACGTTTTCGCGCCCGCCCGGCCGCCACATGGCCACGGCGGCCTCGAGGTCGTGGTTGTTGAGGGCGGCGAAGTACTCGCCGGCGACCCGCGTGGTGGTCTTGGCGTTGATCTTGTCCTTGTCCTCGTCGGCTTCCTGGGCCATTCCCCGCTCCTCTCTCGGAGGGGTCAGGCTACCGCGCCCGGGCCGGCCGGTGGTCGTCTCTTAAGCTGTCGGGGATGGCCGAGCGCGGACGAAAGAAGGTCGTAGGCCGGGGCGAGCGGGTGCTCCCCGGCGTCTGGCGGCTTCGCCTGCCGCTTCCCTGGCCCGGGATCCCGCACGGCAACGCCTGGGCGCTGGCCGCGGGGGACGGCATCGTCCTGGTCGACACCGGCATCCACGAGCCCGGCTCGTTCGCCCACCTGGAACGCGCCCTCGACGAGG
>CAIKSH010000185.1 GCA_903830015.1 uncultured Solirubrobacterales bacterium
ACCCGAACGTCTTTCGCCACTTCACCCGGGCCGTGAAGGCGGGCTGGCCGCGCGTCCTGCGAATCAACCGGCCCGGAGCCGACGCGCGCCGCGACCGGCTGCTCGAGAACGTCTTCACGCGCAGCGGGTTTGACCGGGACGAGTACCCGCCGGCGGTCGGCCGGGGCCGGGGGAAGGGCCTGACGCGCGGCGCCAACCCCACCGGCTGGATGGCGAGCGTCCAGTACGTGCCCAGCAGCGAGAACCGCTCGCACGGTTCGGTCCTGGGAATCAAGCTCCGGCGGTTCTGCAACGGAACCGCCTTCCGTTACGTCTTCTACTGACGCCCTCTACATTCAGGGATCCCATGGCCGACTACCAGGGCATGACCGTCGAACGCGACGGCGACACGTACCGCACGCGCCGCGAGAGCCGCGAGGCCCTCGTGCTGGCCGGACTGGACCTCGGCCCGCGCCGCGAGCCGCAGCTGGCCACGACGCTGGCCTTCTTCGACCACATGCTGGAGATGCTCGGCTGGTACGGCGACTTCGTGGTCGACGCCTCCTACGAGGTCCGCACATACCGCCTAACCCACGTGGTGACCGAGGACACCGGCCTGGCCATCGGCGCCGCGGTCTCCGAGGCGATCCGTGACCGGATCGCCGACGGCGTGGAGTCATCGGGCTTCGCCTGGGCGGTAATGGACGAGGCCAGCGCCCTGGCCCAGGTCTCCTTCGAGGGCCGCTCCAACAGCTTCATCACCCGCGAGGGCGCCGGCGCGCTGGAGAACGTCGAGGACATGCTCTCCGCCGACCTGGCCGCCTTCTTCGAGGGATTCGCCCAGGGCGCCCGCTGCACCGTCCACCTCGAGCTGCGCGACGGCAGCCGCGACCCCCACCACGCCTGGGAGGCCGGCTTCCGGGCCTTCGGCCGCGCCCTGCGCGCCGCCCTGACCGCCAACCCCCGCCGCGCCGGCATGACCGCCGGCGTCAAGGGCACGCTCGACTGAGCGCCATGGCCGACGGAACGCCGATGCGCGTTCTGGACTGGGCTGCCCTCTCCACGGAGCAGCGCGACCAGCTCCTCGAGCGCGGGATCCGCGCGATCTTCGACCCGGCGCTGCGCGAGTCGGTCGCCGCGATCGTCGAGGACGTGCGCGAGAACGGCGACGAGGCGGTCTGCCGGGCGCTGGCGGAGTTCGACGGCTGCCACGTCGAGCCGGGCGGCCTTCGCGCCAGCGAAGAAGAGTTTGAGCGGGCCCGCGGCCAGGTAGCGCCCGAGGTCCGGGAGGCGATCGCCGCCGGCATCGCCAACGTGCGCGCCTTCAACGAGCAGCTGGTCGGCGAGCGCGAGTGGCGCGCCGAGATCGCGCCCGGCCTGATGGTCGGGGAGAAGATGACGCCGGTGGCCAGCGCCGGGCTGTTCGTTCCCAGCGGCAAGGGCTCGTTCCCCTCGGTCCTCGTCCAGCTCGGCACGCCGGCCGTGGTCGCCGGGGTGCCGGAGCTCGCCGTGGTCGTGCCGCCGGTGCCCGGCGGGCAGGGCGAGATCGACCCGGCCGTCCTCTGCGTGGCCTCCGAGCTGGGGATCGCCAGCGTCTTTCGCGTAAACGGGCCAGCCGGAATCGCCGCGCTGGCCTTTGGCACCGAGTCGATCCCGAAGGTGAGGAAGGTCCTGGGCCCCGGCAGCCCGCCGGTCCAGGCGGCCCAGATCGCCTGCCAGCAGTACG
>CAIKSH010000186.1 GCA_903830015.1 uncultured Solirubrobacterales bacterium
CGAGAAGCTCCTCGTCGGAGGTGAGGACCGGATTGGACATCGTTCCCGAGGATACGGCCCGGCCGTCGCGCTCAGCGACAGCGCGCCCACGCCGAGAAGTAGCGGTTGGCGGCGACCTTCCGGTATCCGGGCGGCGGCAGGCTGCGCAGCGTGTCGGCCGAGCTCGGGTCGTCGTAGTCCAGGCCCTGGCGGATGAGGACCGAGCGGTTGTTGGCCAGGATGGCCAGCCCGGTCTTGACCTTCGCCGCCTCTTCGACGTCGGTGCGGGCGACGACCCGGTCGGACGGCAGGTCGAGCTCCCAGCGGATGTCCGGGACCATGCGGTGGTTCGGGGTGAGGATTCGCCCACAGGGCACCGCGGCGCGGGTGCCGGGCTCGTTGAGGAGCGAGATCAGCGCCCGTTCGGCCTCAACGCGGAAGCGCAGGGCGGCGATCACCGGCGAGTAGTTCGACCTCTGGAGCGTGAAGAAGGCCGAGGCGGCCACGGCGATCAGCGCAGCGACGATCCAGCCCCGGCGCAGGCGCTCGGACTGGACCAGGGAGTAGCCGCCGAGTGCTACCCCGGCGAAGAAGATCGTCATCAGGGCCGGGAGGATCAGGTAGCGCGGGATCACCGACAGGCCGCCCAGGCTGATCAGGAAGAAGGTGCCGAAGCCGGCCGCCAGGAGGGCCAGCGGGATCACCGCCCGGCGCGGGGTGAACCAGATGGCGAAGAGGGTCCCGGCCAGGCCCAGGATGGCGATCGGGATGCTGGCCAGGTCGCGCAGGTAGAGGACGCCGAGCTTCATGGCGGTCAGCAGCCCGGCCTGCCGGCCGACCTCTTCGGAGACCGAGCTGGTGTGGGTCTGGGAGAAGAGCGGGTCACCGGTGACGATGAAGTCGGTGGCGACCCAGATGACCGGGGCGCCGGCCACCAGCACCGCCATCCAGAACCGCCTGGTCCAGCTCATGTCACGGAACAGGTAGAGCCAGTAGACACCGGCGATGATCCAGGCCTCGGGGCGCAGGAGACCGGCCAGGAAGAGCAGCACCATCACCGGGGTGCCGCGGCGCGGCTTGGAGACCTCCCAGGCCGCGGCCCAGACAATGAGGGCCAGGAACGGGATGTCGAGGTAGGCCCGCGCGGCGAGCAGCAGGTAGTTGTAACGGAGGAGGACCAGCGCGGCGGCGATGACGCCGACGGCGACGGTGAACGAGCGGCGCCCCATCGAGTAGACGCCGGCGAGAAGGAAGACGAACGAGACCATCGTGGCCAGCACGAGGAGCCGGTCGGCGGCGTCGCCGAAGAGGGCGAAGATCACACCGACCAGGAGCCACAGCGGGTGCTGGGTCGGCGCCCGGAAGGCATCGAAGGTGGGCAGCTCGCCGCTCAGTACCTCGCGTCCCCAGAGGAGCGTGTAGGTGGAGTCGAAGGTCGTGTAGGTCGGGAAGACGATCGTGAAGACGACCATCGCGATGACCAGCACGACCAGGAGGCCAACGGCCACCGGCGACCAGGCGCCATCGTCACGCCGGCTGGTCTCTTTAGTGGGTGCGGTGGTCGTGGACAAGGGGTTGGGCCGCGTATCCCACTCACCGCGCAGCCCTGCGGCATACTGGAGGTCAGAGCTGCGGCCATCGGGCCCGCTGCCCGGGGCAGCATACCGGCCCGCTGGGCGCTCACTACGGCGCCGAATCAAATGAAGCTGATCATCCAGATTCCCTGCCTCAACGAGGAAGAGACCCTCCCGGCGACGCTTGCCGACCTCCCCCGCGAGGTCGAGGGCTTCGACCAGGTCGAGTGGCTGATCATCGACGACGGCTCCACCGACCGCACCGTCGAGGTGGCCCGGACCCACGGCGTCGACCACATCGTCCGGCTGACCAATAACCGGGGCCTGGCCGCCGGTTTCCAGGCCGGCCTGGACGCCTCGCTGAAGCTCGGCGCCGACGTGATCGTCAACACCGACGCCGACAACCAGTACAACGGCGCCGACATTCCGCTGCTCGTGGCGCCGATCCTGGCCGGCGATGCCGACATGGTCATCGGCGACCGCCAGACCGACACGATCGCCCACTTCTCGCCGCTCAAGAAGCGCCTTCAGAAGCTCGGCTCGTGGGTCGTCCGCCAGGCTTCGGAGACCGACGTCCCCGACACCACCTCGGGCTTCCGCGCCTACAACCGGGAGGCGGCGCTGCAGATGGCCGTGGTCTCGCGCTTCACCTACACCCTGGAGACGATCATCCAGGCCGGCAAGCTCCTGGTCGCCGTCGAGGACGTTCCGATCCGCACCAACGAGCAGACCCGCGAGTCGCGGCTCTTCCCGTCGATGTGGTCGTACGTGCGCCGCAACTCGGTCTCGATCTTCCGCATCTACGCCCAGTACGAGCCGATGCGGGTCTTCATGACCCTCGCCGTGCTGCTCTTCGTGCTC
>CAIKSH010000187.1 GCA_903830015.1 uncultured Solirubrobacterales bacterium
GGGGATCGCGCGGCTACTTGATCCCCGGCTGGCCGGGCCGCAGCTGGAGGGCGCGATCCGCATCGGCCTCGACGACCCGCCCGACGGCTACGCCGAGCGGGCCGCCGTCGAGCTCGAGCCCCACCGGACCGAAGCGGTGCAGCGGATCGTCTCCGGCGAGCTGCTCGCCCGGCTCACCGCGACCGGTCTGGCGTAGCCTGCCGGCGATGGCCTCCCTGCCCTGGCTGATCCTCCCGACCTTCAACGAGGCCGAGAACATCGAGGCGATCATCGACGCCGCCGGGCCGGCGCTGGCCGCCGCCTCCCCCGAGGGCTACCGGATCCTCGTGGTCGACGACAGCTCTCCCGACGGCACCGGCGAGATCGCCGACCGGATCGCCGCCACCCGCGAGGAGGTCGAGGTGCTGCACCGCCCGGTCCGGGAAGGGCTGGGCCCGGCCTACATCGCCGGCTTCAAGTACGCGCTGGACCGCGAGGCCTCCTGCTGCCTGGAGATGGACAGCGACTTCTCCCACGATCCGGCCGACCTGACCATCCTGCTCGACGAGGTCCTCAAGGGCCGCGCCGACGTCGCCCTGGGTTCGCGCTACGTGGAGGGCGGGCGGATCGAGGACTGGAGCGCCACCCGGCGCCTGGTCAGCCGGGGCGGCTCGCTCTACGCCCAGGCCATCCTCACCCTTCCCGTGCAGGACCTCACCGGCGGCTTCAAGTGCTTCAAGGCCGACGTTCTGCGCGCGATCGACCTCGACACCGTGCGCTCGCGGGGCTACGCCTTCCAGGTCGAGCTCACCTACCGGGCGATGAAGCGGGGCTTCCGGATCGCCGAGGTGCCGATCGTCTTCCGCGACCGCCGGGTCGGCGAGTCGAAGATGACCTGGCAGATCGTCGCCGAGGCCGCCTGGCTGGTGCCGGCGCTGCGCTTCCGCCGCCCCTAGTCGCAGAATCGGGGCCGGGCGCCCCGCCCGCTCTCACTACACTTTGTATAGTGAAGGACAGAAACCGAGAATCCCAGCAAGGAGCATCCCGATGGCCCTTTCCGAAATCACCGACGCAAACTTCCAGGCCGAGGTAACCGACTCCGTCGAGCCGGTCCTCGTCGACTTCTGGGCCCCCTGGTGCGGCCCGTGCAAGATGGTCGGCCCGGTGCTCGAGGAGATCGACGCCGAGCGCAGCGACCTCACGGTCAAGAAGCTCAACGTCGACGACAACCAGCAGACCGCTGCCCAGTACGGCGTCATGTCGATCCCGACGATGATCCTCTTCAAGGGCGGCCAGCCGGCGGCGCAGATCATCGGCGCCCAGCCCAAGGGCAAGATCGAGGAGCAGCTCGACGCTGCCCTCGGCGCCTGAGTCAGGCCTTCTCGACCGCGATAACCAGTTCGCGCCCGTCGACCTGCGTCGCCTCGCCGGCGGCGTCGGCGGCGAGCTGCACGCTGGTCGCCAGCGCCTCGCCGGCCACCAGCTCCTCGTGCTCGCGCACGGCGTCGAGCAGCTCGGCGTCTCCGCCGAGGGTCAGCGAGATCCTGTCCTCCACGGCCAGGCCGGCCTCCTTGCGCGCGTTCTGGACGGCGTGGATCACCTCGCGGGCCAGGCCGCGGCGGACCAGCTCGTCGTCGAGCTGGAGGTCGAGCGCCACGGCGTGTGAGCCCTCGCGCTCGAGCTGGTAGCCCTCCAGCGGCGCCATCGCCAGGATCAGGTCGTCGGCGCCCAGCGGGTGCTCGTCGCCGTCGACCACCACGCCGACCGTCCCGCCCTCCCGCAGCGTCGAGGCCACGTGGTCGGCGTCGAGCGCGGCCACGGCGCTGGCCACCTGCGGCATCGACTTCCCGAAGCGCGGCCCCAGCGAGCGGTAGTTGGCCTTCACCTCCCACGAGCCCAGCTCGTCGGCATCCTCGACGAAGCGCAGCCGCTCGACGTTGAGCTCCTCCTCGACCACCGCGGCGTGGCGCTCGATCGCCTCGCGCTCGCTGCCGGCGGCCACCACCACCGCCTCACGGAGCGGCTGGCGCAGCTTCACCTTCGCCTGGCCCCGGGCGGCCAGCCCGAGGCGCACCGTCTCGCGCGCGGTGGCCATCGAGACCTCGAGCGGCAGGTCGCGCTCGACGCCCGGCTCGGGCCAGTCGCAGAGGTGGACCGAAGGCTCGCTGCCGTCGAGGTTCTCGTAGATCTCGTCGGCGATGAACGGGGTGAACGGCGCCAGCAGCTTCGCCGTGGTCACCAGGCACTCGCGCAGCGTCTCGAAGGCGACCGGGTCGCCCTCCCAGAAGCGCCGGCGCGAGCGGCGCACGTACCAGTTCGAAAGGTCGTCGACGAAGGCCTGGATCGCACGGCCGGCGGTGGTCGCGTCGAAGGCCTCCAGCCGCTCGGTCACCTCGGCCACGGTCGCCGCCAGGCGCGAGCGGATCCAGCGGTCGAGCTCGGTCTCCTCGCCCGCCGGCCGCTCGTCCTGGCCGGCGGCGGCGTTCTCGTAGAGGGCCAGGAAGGAGTAGGTGTTCCAGAGCTGGCGCAGGAAGAGCCGCACCCCCTCGCCGACCGCCTCCATCGAGAAGCGGTAGCCGTCCCACGGCTGCTTGCTGGTGAAGAAGTACCAGCGGAAGGCGTCGGCACCGAAGCGGTCGAGCACCTCCCATGGCTCGACCACGTTGCCCAGCGACTTGCTCATCTTGCGGTCGTCCTCGTCGCGGATGTGGCCCAGGCAGACCACCGACTCGTAGGAGCTCCTCCCGTAGAGGAGCGTCGCCACGGCCAGCAGCGAGTAGAACCAGCCGCGGGTCTGGTCGATCGCCTCGCAGATGAAGTCGGCCGGGAAGCGCTGCTCGAACTTCTCCTCGTTCTCGAACGGCGCGTGGTACTGCGCGAAGGGCATCGCGCCGGAGTCAAACCAGACGTCGACCACCTCGGGCACCCGGTGCATCTCCTCGCCGCACTCGGCGCACGGGAAGGCGACCTCGTCGACGAACGGGCGGTGCGGGTCGGGCAGCGGCTGGCCGGAGAGCTCCTCGAGCTCGGCGAACGAGCCGACGCAGTGCAGGTGGCCGCCCGCGCAGCGCCACACCGGCAGAGGCGTACCCCAGTAGCGCTCGCGGGAGAGGGCCCAGTCGACGTTGCCGCGCAGCCAGTCTCCGAAGCGTCCGTCGCGGATGTGCTCGGGGTGCCAGTCGATCTTCTCGTTCTCGGCCAGGAGCTGGTCGCCGATCTTCGAGGTGGCGATGTACCAGGAGGGCTTGGCGTAGTAGAGGAGCGGCGTGGAGCAGCGCCAACAGTGCGGGTAGGAGTGCTCGTAGTCGCCGGCCCGCAGCAGCTTGCCGCGGGAGCGCAGGTCCTCGACGAGGTCGGGGTCGGCGTCCTTGACGAAGCGCCCGGCGAACGGGCCGATCCGCTCGTCGTAGGTTCCGTCGAGCCTGACCGGGTTGACCATCTCCAGCCCCGCCTCCTGGCCCAGGCGGAAGTCGTCCTCGCCGAAGGCCACGGCGGTGTGCACCAGGCCCGAGCCGTCCTGGGCGGTGACGAAGTCGGCCGGCAGGACGGTGTGGCCCTTCTCCCCCCAGTCGCTGCCGGGAATGAAGTCGAACGGCGCCTCGTAGGCCAGGCCGACCAGCTCGGAGCCGGGGAACCGCTCGATCACCTCGGCCTCCTCGCCGAGCACCCGCTCGACCAGCGGCGCGGCCACGACCAGCGGCGCCTCCTCCCCCGGCACCTTCACGCGCGCGTACTCGAGCTGCGGGTCGACGAGA
>CAIKSH010000188.1 GCA_903830015.1 uncultured Solirubrobacterales bacterium
CCCGCGCAAATACAAGAGCACCATCGAAGAATTCGGATTCGGCCAGTGACCGCCGTTCGAAAAGGAGTGAAGAGAGATGCCTGTCAAGAGCTTTAATCCCACTTCTCCCGCAAGACGGTACATGACGGTCGCCGATTTCAGCGAGCTGACCGACAAGAAGCCGGAGAAGTCCCTTCTGGTCTCCAAGAGCCGGAGCGGCGGCCGCAACAGCTATGGACGCATCACCGTGCGCCACGTCGGCGGGGGGAACCGCAACAAGCTGCGCGTGATCGACTGGAAGCGCGACAAGGACGGAATCAAGGCCAAGGTCGTCGCACTCGAGTACGACCCCAACCGCACCGCCTACATCGCCCTCCTGCACTACGCCGACGGCGAGAAGGCCTACATCCTGGCCCCCAGCCAGCTGCGGGTCGGCATGACGGTCAGCTCCGGCCCCGGCGCCGAGATCGCGGTCGGCAACTGCCTTCCCCTCGCGGCCATGCCGATCGGCACGATCGTCCACAACGTCGAGCTCCAGCCCGGGCGCGGCGGCCAGATGGGCCGCTCGGCCGGTGCCTCGATCCAGCTGATGGCCCGCGAGAACGACATGGCCACCCTGCGCCTGCCCTCCGGCGAGATGCGGATGGTCCGCGCCGACTGCCGGGCCACCGTCGGCGTGATCGGCAACTCCGAGCACCAGAACGTCAAGGTCGGCAAGGCCGGGCGCAAGCGCCACATGGGCGTGCGCCCGCAGACCCGCGGCACGGCGATGAACCCGGTCGACCACCCGCACGGCGGCGGCGAGGGCTCCACGACCGCGGGGCGCCACCCGGTTACGCCGTGGGGCGTGCCGACGCTCGGCTTCCGTACGCGCAAGAAGCACAAGCAGTCCGACCGCTACATCGTTCGCGGCCGGCGCCGCGGAAAGGCGGGTCGCTGATGAGCCGCTCGAGCAAGAAGGGCCCGTACGTAGACGAGCGCCTGCTCTCGAAGATCGTGAAGATGAACGAGAACGGCGACAAGACCATGCTCAAGACCTGGTCGCGCACCTCCACGATCTTCCCCGAGATGGTCGGCCACACGATCGCCGTCCATGACGGCCGCAAGCACGTTCCGGTCTTCATCAGCGAGTCGATGGTCGGGCACAAGCTCGGTGAGTTCGCCCCCACCCGTACCTACCGCGGCCACATGGGCGCCGGGGAGGTCAAGTCCTGATGGCCGACGAGAAGACCCCCGAAGAGGAGCAGCCCAAGAAGCGCCGCGGCCTGCGCCGCCGCAAGAAGGACGAGCCGGCCGCCGAGCCCCAGGCCGAGACGGCCACGGAGGGCGCCGAGGAGTCGCCGGCCGAAGAGGCTGCGCCCGAGGAGCCCCAGACCGCCGAGGAGCCCCAGGCCGCCGAGAAGCCGAAGAAGGCCCGCGGCAAGAAGGCCGATGAGGCCGAAGAAGAGGCCGAGGCTCCGGCCCCGGTCGAGCCCAAGGCCCGTCCGCTGCCTACACCGGCCCCGGTGGAGGAGATCGGCGGCGTCGAGCGGCCGGTCGTTCGCGCCAAGGCGAAGTACGTGCGCACCTCGGCCCGCAAGGCCCGCCTGGTCTGCGACCACATCCGCGGGCGCTCGGTGCCGGATGCCCGCGCCATCCTCGACCACGCCCCGCGGGCGGTCGCCCGCGACTGGTCGAAGCTGCTCGAGTCGGCGGTCGCCAACGCCGAGAACAACCATGAGCTTCCCGGCGACGATCTCGTCGTGCTGATCGCGCAGGCCGACGAGGGCCCGACCTTGCGCCGCTTCCGCCCGCGTGCCCAGGGCCGTGCCTCGCGGATCAACAAGCGCACCAGCCACCTGTCGATTGCCCTCTCCACGAAGGGCGAGGAGTAGCCATGGGGCAGAAAGTCCATCCCGAGTCGATGCGCGTGGGTTACATCCACGACTGGAAGTCGCACTGGTTCAGCGAGAAGGACTTCGCCGACTACCTGGCCGAGGACACCTGGATCCGCGTCCACATCGAGAACAAGCTCGCCCACGCCGGCATCTCGCAGATCACCATCCGCAAGGACTCCACCGAGGTCGAGGTGAACATCCACACCGCGCGGCCGGGAATCGTGATCGGCAAGTCCGGAGTGGAGGTCGACGCCCTGCGCCGCGACCTGCACCAGATCACCGGCAAGTCGGTGAAGGTCAACATCCGCGAGATCAAGCGTCCCGAGCTCGACGCGACGCTGGTCGCCCAGTCGGTCGCCGAGCAGCTCCAGAACCGTGTCGCCTTCCGGCGCGCCATGAAGCGCGCCCTGACCAGCGCCATGCGCTCGGGAGCCAAGGGCTGCAAGATCCAGGTGAGCGGCCGGCTCGGCGGCGCCGAGATGGCCCGCACCGAGAGCTACTCCGACGGCCGCGTCCCGCTCCACACGCTGCGCGCCGACATCGACTACGGCTTCTGCGAGGCCCGCACGACCTTCGGCCGCATCGGCGTGAAGTGCTGGATCAACAAGGGCGAGATCATGCCCGAGGGCTTCAAGGGCGCCGACCTGACCGACATGGAAGCCCCGGCTCCCGACCAGCAGCAGGGCCGTGGCGGCCCCGGTGGCCGTGAGCGCGGCGGCCGCGGCGGCCGTGGTCCCCAGGAGGGCGCCTCCTGATGCTCGCTCCCAAGCGCGTAAAGCACCGGAAGGTCATGCGCGGGCGCAACCGCGGCTACTCGCGCGCCCAGACCAACGTCCAGTTCGGCGATTACGGCCTCAAGGCGCTCGACCACGGCCACATCACCGCGCGCCAGATCGAGGCGGCCCGCGTCGCGATGACCCGCAAGATCAAGCGAGGCGGGAAGGTCTGGATCAACATCTTCCCGGACAAGCCGTTCACCAAGAAGCCGGCCGAGACCCGCATGGGCTCCGGCAAGGGCGGCCCCGAGGGCTGGGAGGCCGTCGTCAAGCCCGGTCGCGTGATGTTCGAGCTCGCCGGCGTCCCCGAGCCGCTGGCCCGCGAGGCGCTGCGCCTGGCCGGCCGCAAGCTGCCGGTCCGCACCAAGATCGTGGCCCGGGAGGGTGAGCTGTGAGCACCGCCACCGAACTTCGCGAGAAGACCCCCCAGGAGCTCAACCAGCTCATCGCCGACACCCGGCGCGTGCTGCTCGACCTGCGCTTCCAGAACGCCAGCGGTGAGCTGGACGACACGGCCGCCCTGCGCCGGGCCCGCCGTGAGCTGGCCCGCGCCCTGACCGTCGCCCGCGAACGCCGCGCCGGAGAGCCCGTCGTTACGCCGGCCGCGCCGGCCGAGCCGGAGGCCGAAGCCGCCGAGACCACCGAAGAGACGACCGAAGAGACCGACGAGTAGCCATGAGCGAAGAGAACGAGAACGAAGAGACCGTCGAAGAGACCCCGGCCGAGGAGGCTCCCGTGGAGGAGGCTGCCGCCGAGGAAGCTCCTGCTGAGGAGGCTCCTGCCGAGGAGGCTGCCGCCGAGGAGGCTGCCGCCGAGGAGGCTCCTGCTGAGGAGGCTCCCGCCGAGGAGCCCGAGGCCGAAGAGGCTCCCTCCGGCGATGACGCCGGCGACGGGGAGCCCGCCGCCGACGGCGGAGATGGCGACGGCGGCGAGAGCGCGCCGACCAAGTTCCACGCCGTGAAGGCGGAGCGCAAGCGCGCACGCAGCCAGGCGCCGGCGCAGGCCGCCCCCCAGCGCTCGCCCGAGGAGCGGCAGGCCGAACGCGACGCCGAGCGCCGCCGCAAGGCCGCAGCCCGCTCCCGCTGGCGCAAGCGCCGCCGCGAGAAGCACGTCGCCGCCGGACCCCGCGAGGGCACCCCGCCGGCCGAGCCCACGCCGGGGACCGCCCAGGTCCGCCAGGGCGTGGTCACCTCCAGCAAGGCCGACAAGACGATCACCGTGCGGGTGGACATCGCCAAGCGCCACCCCAAGTACCAGAAGATCGTCCGCTCGACCAAGAAGCTGCACGCCCACGACGAGGCCAACGACGCCGGTGTCGGAGACCTCGTACGCGTGGTGGAGACCCGTCCGATGTCGCGCACCAAGCGCTGGCTGCTGGTCGAGGTGGTGGTGAGGGCCCGATGATCCAGAACGAGTCACGGC
>CAIKSH010000189.1 GCA_903830015.1 uncultured Solirubrobacterales bacterium
CCGGGATCGTGCCGCTGCTGGTTCTCCACCTGCTCGTCTCCGGGCCGTCCTACGGCAACGCCCTGATCGAGGGGGTTTCGATCTCCTCAGGCGGGCTGATCGATGTCAACCCCAACACGATGTACCCGCTACTGCGCTCGCTCGAGGAGCAGGGCATGGTGACCGGCGAGTGGGAGCATCCCGAGCGCCGGTCGCGCCGCTTCTACGCGATCACCCCGGAGGGCGAGAAGGAGCGTGAGCGGCTGGCGGCGATCGTCGGGCCCCGGCTCGGCGAGGTCGCCGGCGCCCTGGAGAGGCTCCGCCGGGAGCTCTCGTGAGCCGGGCCTCGGCCTCGGGAGTGATCGGGGGCGTAGGGCCCGGCGCGGTAGAGGCCGCCTGGTGCGACACCGCGCGCTGGCCGGAGTTCGTGGACGGGCTGGCGCGGGTCCTGGCCGCCGGCCCCACATACCCCGAGGCCGGAAGCTCCGTGGAGTGGGAGTCGTTCCCGGCCGGCCGCGGAAAGGTCCTGGAGACGGTCACTGGGTACGAACCCGGGCGCCTGGTGGCCAGTCGGGTCGAGGACGAGTCGACCACGGCGCGCCAGCTCGTCAGCTTCGAGGATTCGAAAGGGGGCACCGTGGTCACGATCGAGCTCGACTACGAGCTTCGCCAGCGCGGCCCGTTCACCGCGCTCACCGACGTGCTCTTCGTTCGCCGCGCCCAGTCGGACTCGCTGCGCCGCACCCTTCTCGGGCTCGAGCAGATGCTCTCCGGGAGCGCGCCCTGAGCGCCGCCGGGCTCGCCGAGCTGATCGCCGGCTCGGGCTCGGTAGTGGCCCTGACCGGGGCGGGGATCTCAGTCCCTTCGGGCATTCCCGACTTCCGCAGCCCGGGTACCGGCCTCTGGGAGAACGTGAACCCGATGGAGGTCGCCCACATCGAGGCCTGGCGGGAGGATCCCGAGCGGTTCTGGAGCTTCTACGGCGACCGCTTCACCACGCTGGAGTCCAAGGAGCCCAACGGAGCCCACCGGGCGCTGGCCCGGCTCGAGGATGAGGGGTTCCTGGACGCGGTGATCACCCAGAACATCGACATGCTCCACCGGCGTGCCGGCAGCCGGGACGTGATCGAGGTTCACGGGACGATCGAGCACAGCAGCTGCCTGGCCTGTGGCGAGCGCCAGCCGCTCGACGAGGTCCGCCGCCGGATCTCGCAGTCGCCCGACGGCGTTCCCCGCTGCGCCCAGGGCGACGCGCTCAAGCCGGACGTGGTCCTGTTCGGGGAGATGCTGCCGGTGGCCGAACTGGAGCGGGCCCGCGAGCTGGCCGCGCGTGCCGACCTGCTGATCTGTATCGGAAGCTCGCTGGAGGTGCAGCCGGTGGCCTCGCTTCCCGGCGTCACCCTGGCGGCCGGCGGGCAGGTGGCGCTGGTTACCCAGGGGCCGACCCCGTTCGACGAGGTAGCGGCGCTGCGGCTGGACGGTGACGTGGTCGAGGAGCTCGAGGCGGTAGTCGACGCCCTCGGCTAGGGGGTCGCCGCCACGCTCCGGGCCCGGAGCGCGGCCTCCAGGCGGCCGAGCGCTTCGGCCAGGAGGGCCGACTGGGCCTCGTCGACCCCGCCCTGGCGCGCCGCCGCCGCCGCGGCGGCCACCCCGGGCGCCAGGCTCTCCAGCTCGTCGATCCGCGAGGCCATGTCGCTGTGGTTGCGCCAGGGGGCGAGCTCCTGCGGGGCGGCGCCGAAGGCGGCCTCGAGCTGGAAGGCGGCCTCGCGCCAGCGGCCGGCGTCGACGTCGGAGCGGGCGCGCAGCGTGAGCTCCTCGGTGGCGAGCGGGACGTCGTGGCCCCCGAGCAGGGCAGCGAACCGGCTGTCGGGCTGGAGCATCCGGCGCCGGCGGCGCCGCTCGCGTCCCTGGCCAACGTCGAGGGCGTCGCTCCAGCGCCCGGACGAGACCTGCTCGCCGGCGCCGTAGCCCACCCGGACGGTGAGGGCGTCGTCGAGGGTGATCGGCCGGCCACCGGGGCTGGCGGCGGCAATACGGAACAGTTGCAGGGCGCGGTTGACCTGGGCCAGGCCGGCGAGGGCCTC
>CAIKSH010000190.1 GCA_903830015.1 uncultured Solirubrobacterales bacterium
CGACGGTAGCGTGGGGAGGGTGTCCCGGATTCTCGATCGCGCCCCGGTCGCCGTGGCCGGCCTGCCGGTCGGGGCCGCGATGCACGCGCGCGCAGCGGCGGTCGGGCTGGCGACCGGCGGCTGGGGCAGGTGGGCGATCGACTGGGCGCAGGGCCTGGCGGTAGCGGCGGTGATCGCCGCCGTGCTCACCGCCGCCGGCATCGCCCTCATGCGCCGGCTCCCTCGCGGCTGGTGGGCGGCGGCGGCCGGCCTGACCATCGTCGCGGTGGCGCTCTTCACCTTTGCCCGGCCGCTGGTCATCGATCCCCTCTTCAACGACTTCCGCGAGCTGCCGCCCGGGCCGGCCCGCCAGGCGGTGACCGAGCTGGCCGCCCGCTCAGGCGTTGACGTGGGCTCGGTCCTCGTCGTGGACGCCAGCCGGCGCACCAGCGCGGCCAACGCCTACGTCGACGGGATCGGCTCCTCCCGGCGCGTCGTCCTCTACGACACGCTCCTGCGCGACTTTCCCCCGGCCCAGGCCCGGCTCGTGGTCGCCCACGAGCTCGCGCACGTGCGCTACGACGACATCTGGCGCGGGCTGCTCTTCGTCGCCCTGGTCACGCCGGCCGGCTTCTTCGCCGTCTCCCGGCTGGTGCGGTCCTGGGGGCCGCGGGAGGAGAAGCCCGGGCCGGCGACCGTTCCTGCGCTGACCGCCGCGGCGATGCTGATGATCTTCCTCGTGACCCTCGTCTCCAACCCGCTCTCGCGCGGGGTGGAGGCCCGCGCCGACTCCTACTCGCTGGCGCTGACCGGCGAGGCGCCGGCCTTCATCGCCCAGCAGCGGCGCCTGGCCGTGCGCAACGTCAGCGAGCCGGACCCGCCCGCCCTGGCGCGGCTGCTCTTCGGCACCCACCCGACGACGGTCCAGCGGATCGGGATCGGCCTCGCGTGGGAGCGGGGCGAGCGGTGAAGGTCACCGTCCTCTCGGTGGGCCGGCTCCGCGCCCCGTGGGCCGATGACGTGGCCCACTACGAGAAGCTCCTCGGGCGCCACTGCCGCCTTGAGCTGGTCGAGCTGCGGGACGGCTCCCGGCTGGCCTCGCGGGTCCCGGACCGCGCGTGGGTGTCGGTGCTCGACGACGCCGGCACGGCCTACGACAGCGTGGCGTTCAGCGCCTTCCTGGAGCAGCGCCGGATGAGCGGCCTCGATCTCTGCTTCGTGATCGGCGGCGCCTACGGTGGCGTCGAGCTGGAGGCCGACCACCGGCTCTCGCTCGGCCCGATGACGCTGCCCCACCAGCTGGCCCGGGTGGTCCTGCTCGAACAGCTCTACCGGGCCCACTCGATCCTCGCCGGCGACCCGTACCACCACGGCTAGGGATACGCTCCGGCCGATCCGCATTGTCCGCTCCTGCGCCCCAGACCGACCCGCTCAGCCTCCTGCGCGCCGCCGTTGTGGAGGCCGCGGCGCAGGCCGTACCGGGCGCCGACGCCTCGGCGGCGACGATCCAGCCGCCGGGGGCCGGGGGAGAGGGCGATTACGCGACCAACGCGGCGCTCGTCCTGGCCAAGGCGGCCGGTGAGCCTCCCCGCGAAGTCGCCGAACGGATCTCGGCCGCCCTGGCCGACCGCCTCGGTGACGGGCTGTCGGGAGCAGAGGTCGCGGGCCCCGGGTTCCTGAACCTGACCCTCTCGGACGACTGGCACGCCGGCGCGCTGGCCGACGTCTCGGCGGCCGGCGGACGCTGGGGCGCCTCGGTGGCCGACCCCCCGCTGCGGGTCAACGTCGAATTCGTCAGCGCCAACCCCACCGGGCCGATCCATGTCGGCGGCACGCGCAACGCCGCCTACGGCGACTCGCTGGCCCGCCTGCTCGCCTTCACCGGGAACGAGGTTCATCGCGAGTTCTACGTAAACGACGCCGGCTCGCAGGTGCTGATGCTCGGCGAGTCGGTCAAGGCCCGGGCGCGTGGCGAGGAGGTCCCTGAGGGCGGCTACCAGGGCGAGTACGTCGCCCGCCTCGC
>CAIKSH010000191.1 GCA_903830015.1 uncultured Solirubrobacterales bacterium
ATCCCCACCTTCCTGCTGCCGATCTACCAGGCGGCCGGCGTCGAGTACGGCATCCGCTGGGAGATCCTCGCCGCGATCAACGAGATCGAGACCGACTACGGCCGCAACCTCTCGGTTTCCAGCGCCGGCGCGATGGGCTGGATGCAGTTCATGCCGGGCACCTGGGAGAGCTACGGGACCGACGCCAATCGCGACGGCGAGAAGGACCCGTACAACCCGGTCGACGCGATCTTCTCCGCCGCCCGCTACCTGAAGGCCTCCGGCGCCTCGGAGAGCATCGAGCGCGCGCTCTTCTCCTACAACCGCGCCGACTGGTACGTAGCCGACGTCCTCAGGCGCGCCAAGAAGCTCGCCGCCCTGCCGCCCGACCTCGTCGGCGCGCTCACCGGCCTGACGATGGGCCGCGCGCCGGTGACCGGGCCGTCCAACTACGCCGGTGCCTACGATTTCGAGAAGGCCGGCAAGGACGGCGTCGCCGAGCCGGTCGGCACGGGCACGCGCCGCTCGACCCGGATCTACGCCCAGGACGGAGCCGGCGCCGTCGCCGTGCAGGACGGCGAGGTCGAGGAGATCGGGAAGAACCGCCGCCTGGGCAACTTCGTCCGGCTGCGTGACGGCTACGGCAATCTCTACACCTACGCCCACCTCGACTCGCTGGCCAGCCACCATGTGGTGCCCCGAGCCGACAAGGCCGCCTCGGCCCCGGTCAACTCCGAGACGCCGGTCTCCGCCCCGGCAAGGTCGAGCTCGGCGGCGCCGGCACCTCTCCCCTCCGCCACGGCCGGCTCGGCCTCCAAGGAGCGTCTCTTCGCCGAACCGGCCCGCCCCGGCGCCCGGGCCGCCGGTGGCGACCGCCAGATCCAGAACGGCGCCGGCGGCAGCTCCGCGGCTGCCGCGACGTCCGGGCCGCGTCCGACCGCGGTCGACGGCGGCGAGCTGGGCCGGTACCTCGCGCCGCCCCACGAGCTTCGCCGCGACCAGGTGGCCCTGCTCCCGCTCCGCCGCGGCTCCAAGGTGATCGCCGGCACGATCCTCGGCCGCGTCGGAGCGGCCTCGCAGGCGTGGCCCTCGAAGGACACGGCCGCCGACGCCAACCCGCACGTCTACTTCGAGATCCGCCCCGCCGGGGAAGGCGCCCCTCGGATCGACCCGACCCCGATCCTCGACGGCTGGCGCCTGCTCGCCTCGACCAACGTCTACAAGGCCTCCAACCCGATGCTCCGGGGGGGCCGCGCGGCGACGATCGGCCAGATCCTGCTGATGAGCAAGGAAGCCCTCGAGCGCCGCGTGCTGGCCAACCGCAGGCTCGAGATCTACGAGTGCGGGCGCCAGGACATCCGCGCCGGCTCGATCGACCGCCGCGTCCTGGCCACCATGGAATTCCTCACCGCCCGCGGCATGGACCTCGGCGTGACCAGCCTGATCTGCGGTCACGGCTACTACACGGCCAGCGGCAACGTCTCCCACCACTCGTCGGGCAACGCCTTCGACATCGCGACCATCAACGGCAAACCGGTCATGGGCAACCAGGGCGACGGCTCGATCACCGACCGCGCCGTCCGCGAGCTCCTCACGCTCCAGGGCTCAATGAAGCCTTCACAGATCATCACCCTGATGCAGTACGCCGGGACCGACAACACCTACGCGATGGGCGACCACGCCGACCACATCCACGTTGGCTGGCAGCCGGGCGGCGATGCCGGCGGCGGCAAGGCCCGCGCGGCGGCAGTGCTGCGCCCCGGCCAGTGGAAGAAGCTCGTCGGCAGGCTCGACCGGATCGAGAACCCTGCGGTCCCGGTGAACCCGAGCCGCTACTCGATCAAGGTCCGCGTCAAGCCGCGCACCCGGTAGCGGCCGTTCAGCCGGCGGTCGCCGGCTCGGATTCCTCGAAGGCCTCCAGCTCGGCCCACGCGGCCTCGACCGCCCGGCGGGCCGCCGTCATCCGCGCCTGGGACTTGGCCGTCTCGTAGGCGGTGGCCCACGCCTCCGGCGCGGCCAGCTCCTCCTCGAGGGCGGCCATCGCCGCCTCGGCCTCCTCCACCGCGCTCTCGAGCTCGGCCCGGCGCTTCAGGCGATTCTTGGACGGGCCGCTCCGCCGGCGTCCGTGGACCTTCTCGCGGGCGCCGGGCTCGGTGCCGGCGCCCTCGCCGGGCTCCGCCGTGCCCTTGCCGGCCGGCTCCGGCGGCTCGACGGCCGGGGAGTCACCGCGCTCCTCCCGGGCCCGCGCGTAGTCGGCCCAGCCGCCGACGTAGGAGCGCAGCGTGTAGTCCTCCACCGCCACCGTCCGCGTGCCGACGGCGTCGAGCAGCGCCCGGTCGTGCGTCACCAGAAGTACGGCGCCCTCGTAGGCCGAAAGGGCGTCTTCGAGGGCTTCGCGGCTCTCAAGGTCGAGGTGGTTGGTCGGCTCGTCCAGCACGAGCACGTTGGCCCCTCCGGCCACGACCACCGCCAGCCCGAGGCGCTTGCGCTCGCCGCCGCTGAGCCCCTCGAGGGGCTTCTCGGCCTCCTCGCCGGAGAAGAGGAACCTCCCCAGCAGGGCGCGGGCCTCGTTCGGGGTCAGCCCGGTCTGGTGGACGGCCGCTTCGAGGGCGGTGCGGGCACCACCGAACTCGAGCTCCTCCCCGTGCTGGCTGAGGTAGCCGACCTTCACGCTGTGGCCCTGCCGGAGCCGGCCGCCGTCCAGCGGGCGCTCGCCGGTGATCGCCTTAAGCAGCGTGGTCTTGCCGCTGCCGTTCGGGCCGACCAGCGAGACGTGCTCTCCGCGCTCGAGCCACAGTGCGCCGTCGTGGACCAGCGTGCGCCCGGGAACCTCGATCCGCCCGTCCTCGAGCTCGAAGACCACGCGGCCCGAGCGCTCGGGCGCGGCGAAGGAGAAGGAGAGCTCGCGCCGGTCCCGCGGGTCCTGCTCGATCGGCTCCATCGTCTCCAGCCGCTTGACTCGCGACTGGGCCTGCCGGGCCTTGCTCGCCTTGTAACGAAAACGCTCCACGAAGCGCTCCATCCGCTCGATCTCCCGCTTCTGCCTGGCGATCGCGCGGCCCTGGGCGATCTCGCGGGCGGCCTGCTCGGCGCGCCAGGCGTGCCAGGGGCCGTTGAAGAAGCGCCCACGGCCCGCCTCCA
This sequence comes from uncultured Solirubrobacterales bacterium, assembly GCA_903830015.1. Classification (GTDB taxonomy): domain Bacteria; phylum Actinomycetota; class Thermoleophilia; order Solirubrobacterales; family Solirubrobacteraceae; genus F1-60-MAGs163. The sequence continues at coordinate 3,121 of CAIKSH010000191.1, forward strand.
GCTCCAGGACGCAGGTGCCGACCGCCTCCAGGAACCAGCGGTCGTGGGCCACAAGGACCACGGCGGCGTCGAGCGACTGCAGCCTGGTCTCCAGCCACTCCAGAGATTCGATGTCGAGGTGGTTGGTGGGCTCGTCGAGGAGGAGCACGTCCGGCGCGGCGGCCAGCACCCGGGCCAGCGAGGCGCGGGTCAGCTCGCCGCCGGAGAAGCTGTCCAGCGGGCGCCCCAGATCCTCGCCGGAGAAGCCCAGGCCGCGCAGGGTTCCCAGGGCCTCGTCGCGCCAGGTGTAGCCGCCGACCAGCTCGAACCGCGCCTGCGCCTCGGCGTAGCGGCCCATGGCGGCTTCCTCACCCCCGGCCATCTCCTCCTCCAGGCGGGCCAGCTCGGCCTCCAGGTCCAGGGCCTCCCGGCAGCCCCCGTAGACGTAGTCGGCAAGGCTCACCCCGCGCTCGCGCGGGGGCCGCTGGTCGTGGAGCGCCACGCGGGCTCCCTTCTCGAGGAAGAGCTCGCCCCCGTCGATGGGGCTCTCGCCGGCCAGCATTCTCAGCAACGTCGTCTTTCCGGCGCCGTTGCGCCCGGCGATCGTCATCCTCTGCCCGCGCTCGAGGCGGAACGAGACGCCCCTCAGCAGCGGGCGCCCGGCAACGTCCTTCTGGAGGTCTGAACCGGCGATTACGGCCACGGCCCGATGGTACGGTGCCTCCCATGGAAACCAGGAGAGTCCTCACGCCCAGCCTCAGCAGCGCCGTCGCCGTAGCCGGTGCCGCAGCAACGGCCTGCGCCCTGCTGGCCCCGTCGGCCGGGGCCGCGAAGGTGACCAAGCGCTTCAGCGCCTACAAAGTCGGCTCGCTTCCCGGCACCCCGGCCAAGTACAACAAGGTCTTCGTAACCAAGTACGGCCCATCCCGCCACAACAAGGTCCTGGTGCTCATCCCGGGCACCAACGGCGGCGCCGGCAACTTCTCCCTGATCGGCCCCGAACTGGCTCGGAGGGTGCCGGGCCTTCAGGTCTGGGCAATGGACCGCCGCGAACAGGCGCTCGAGGACACCTCGATGATGAGGAAGGCCGCGGCGGGCAAGGCCACCGCCCAGCAGCTCGTCGACTTCTACCTCCCGGGCACCAAGCAGCAGTACAAGCCCCACCAGCCCAAGGACTTCGCCTTCATGAAGAACTGGGGCATGCAGATGCAGGTCGAGGATGCCCGCGTGGTGGTTCGGCAGGCCGCCAGGGGCGGTCGCAAGGTGATCCTTGGGGGTCACTCGCTCGGCGCGTCGATGGCCGCGGCCTACGCCACGTGGGACTTTGGCGGCAAGGGTGGCTACCGGGACATCAAGGGAATCGTCGCCATCGACGGCGGCCTCTCGGGCACGCCCAGCCCCAACTACGACACCACGGAGAAGGCCCAGGCCATTCTGGACAA
>CAIKSH010000192.1 GCA_903830015.1 uncultured Solirubrobacterales bacterium
CGAGAACCTTCGCTCCCCTTACCACCGCGAGCGTGTCGGGCGGCTGCGCACGCAGACGCACAGCGACTGGCCGACCGCGAAGATGCGCCCCTACCGGGCGGCGCTGCGCAAGCTCACGTGCTGAGCGGCGACGCGGCCACCTTCCTGGGCCACTCGACCGTCCTGATCGAGTCGGCCGGCAGCCGGTTCCTCACCGACCCGGTGCTGCGCGAGCGGCTGGCCCACCTGCGCCGCCACGCGCCGCCGGTGGCCCGGGAGGCCACCCGCGAGCTCGACGCGATCCTCATCTCCCACCTGCATCACGACCATCTCGACAAGCGCTCGCTGCGGCAGCTCGACCCGGCTACCCCGCTGGTCGTCCCGGCCGGCGGCGGGGCCCTGGCCCGGGATGCCGGCTTCCGGGACATTCGCGAGGTACGGGCCGGGGACGAGATCCGCTTCGGCGACAGCACCGTGGTCGTGGTGGAGGCCGACCACGATGCGGGCCGCGGGCCACGCAGCCGCCACCGGGCCGAGCCGGTCGGTTACGTCGTACGCGGCAACCGCTCGATCTACTTCGCCGGCGATACCGACCACTTCGCCGGCATGGCGCGGATCGGCGAGATCGGGCTCGACCTGGGGCTGATCCCGGTATGGGGCTGGGGGCCGAAGGTCGGCAGCGGCCACCTCGATCCCGAGAGCGCCGCTGAGGCGCTCACGCTCCTGCGGCCGGCGGTTGCCGTGCCGATTCATTGGGGGACGCTCTTTCCGCTCGTGATGCACCGGGTCAGGCCCGACGCCCTCCACGACCCGCCCCGGATCTTCGCCCGCTGTGCCAGCCGGATCGCGCCGGGAACCAGGGTCGAGGTGATCGACCCGGGCGAGCGGATCGAGCTGGGCTGATCAGCGGCCGGCCGGCGTCCGCATCGCAGCCAGCACCCAGGCCACGAAGACCAGCTGGAACGGAAGGCGAGCCAGCAGCGCCGGACGCGGGATCTGGCGGAAGCGCTCGTGGTCGATGGCCATCTGGACGTTGGCGGGGAAGACGCCGGCGAGGGTGAGCAGGAGGATGATCCCGCCGATCCGCCGGACCCGTGGCTCCGGGCAGGCGATGGCCAGCCCGCCGGCGATCTCGGTGACGCCGCTGGCGTAGATCAGCTCGTCGTGGGCGGGGAGCCACGGCGGCATCATCGGCCGGTAGAGCTCGGGGCGCAGGAAGTGCATCACGCCGGCGAAGATGAAGAGGGGGCCGCAGAGGGCTCGGATCACGCGCACGGCCTGACCCTACGCTGCCTGGTCGCCGGGAGGGGCCGCGCCGGGCGGTGGGGGCAGCTCGAAAGGCCGGTCGCCGATCGCGACCACCGTGGGCTCGGCGCCTCCGGCGCGGCAGCTCACCGACAGCGGGTTCGACGGGTCGGTCGTCGCAAAGACGGCCATCGCCACGCTCTCCGGGCCGAGGGCGTCGGCCAGGGCGCCGACCGCGTCGGCCAGGTGCTCGAGGCCGCCGATCGTGCCGGCCACCTCGCCGCTCTCCGGGTCGACCTCGAACGGCGGAATCGGCTTGACGTCGGGCAGCGGGGGCGGCTCGGCGGCGAGCTGGGCGTCGTGGGCCAGGCGGACCGTGCGGTCGCCGAGCTCGACCTCTATCGCCTCGAAGCGGCCGCAGTCGACCACCGCCGCCTCTTCGCCGGGGCCGCGCGAGACTACGGCGATCGCCCGGGCCGCGGGGGAGCGGTGCAGGAAGTCGCGAAGCGTCACCACCACCCGGTCGAGCTCGCCGACCGAGTCGACCATTTCGATGTCGGGCTCTGCGTCCACCGGCAGCGAAGCTACCAGTGGCTCAGATCTCGCCGGTGATCGGCTCGCCCCCGGCGTTCCAGAGGTTGATCCGCCCCGCGCCATCGGGGTACTCGCCCATCGCCACCTTGAACTGCCCGTCGCCCCCATAGAGCTCGGCGGTGGCCGGCCCGTCGTCGGCGCGCTGGCCGAGGCGGGTGCGCAGCGTGCCGGCCCGGTCGAGGAGCTCGGCGCCGGTGCCGCCGTCGGGCCATACGCCGAAGCCGGCCCGGTAGCTGCCGTCGCGGTCCCAGAACTCCACCGAGCACTCGCGGTCCCCCGCCGGCCCCTCGCCGAGCAGCGCGCGCAGCCGGCCCGAGGCGTCCCAGACGTTCAGCCCGGCCGAGCCGTCATCGCGCTCGCCGACGCTCAGCCGGTGGCCGCGGGCCGCGTCGTAGAAATCCAGGGACGAGCTTCCGTCCAGCCAGGCGCCGAGCGCGGTCCGGAACGTCCCCTCGCCGTCAGCGAGCTTGAGCGCCGCCGAACCGTCGGGCTCGACGACCAGCGTCGCGCGGATCAGGCCCTCGCCATCGGCGAGGTCTAGCGACAGGGCGCCGCCGGGGGCGAAGCCCAGGCGGGCACGCACGCGGCCGTCTGCATCGGTCAGCTCGAAGGCCTGCGCCTGGATCGCGCCGTCCTGCTCATCGTCCATGTCCCGGATACGGCCTGCGGCGCGTTGCCGCTCACCCGGCGACGAAGGTCGCGCGCTCGATCCGGGTGGCGATGACGTTGCTCCAGGGCTCCCCGATGTCGCGCAGGCGCCGGGCGGCGGCCGCGTGGTCGTAGTGGACGCGGCGGTGCTCGACGGAGCCGTCGTCGTGGACCAGGGCCCAGGCGGCGCGCGGATTGCCGTCGAACGGCATTCCGACGCTGCCCGGGTTGACCAGCTCGATCCCGGTCGCCGCGTCGGTGCGGGAGAAGGGGAGGTGGGTGTGGCCGAAGTAGAGGCGCCGGTCCAGGACGCCGTCCAGGAGCCGGGCGTCGTCTTCGGCGGGCTCGGGCAGGAACGACTCCACGTCGGAGGCCGGGGAGGCGTGCCAGGCACGGGTCTGCTCCCCGGCCGGCGCTCCGGCCGGGAGGGTGGCCAGCCGTGCGGTGCGCTCCTCGCCTAGCGCCTCGCGGCAGGCGGCTATCGCCCCCTGGACCACCCCGTCGTCGGGCGCCTCCTCGGGCCGCGCGGCCCAGCGCTCGCCGTTTCCGCGGATCCAGTCGGCCGGCAGCGTCTCCAGCAGATCGAGCGTCTCGGCCGGCCAGCCCCCGAACAGGGCGTAGTCGCCGCCGAGCAGGAAGCCGTCGGCACCCTGATCGGCGGCGTCGGCGACCACCGCCTCCAGCGCCGGCAGGTTCCCGTGCACGTCGTAGAGCAGGGCGAGCACCCTGCCAACCTATTCCCGTGCCGTTTGCATTGAAAGGGCCGAGCCTGACCCTCCGGCCGCCGGAGCCGGCCGACGCCCCTGCGCTGCTGGAGCTGGCCGGCGATCCCGAGGTGACCCGCTGGTTCTCGTGGGGCCCGTACACCGACGAGGCCCAGGCGCTCGACTGGATCGAGCGCTGCGAGCGCCAGCGCGAGGAGGGGGTCCACCTCGACCTGCTGATCGTCGACGACGAGAGGGGCCCGGCCGGCGTGACCGGGCTGAGCGAGTTCAGCGCCCGCGACCTGCGCTGCGTGGTCGGCACCTGGCTGGGAACCGGCTTCCAGGGCACCGGCGTCAACCGCGAGTCGAAGGCGATTATCACTCGCCTGGCCTTCGAGCACCTGGGAATGAACCGGGTCGGCTCCTACTCCAACCCGGAAAACGAGCGCTCCACCAGGGCGCTGCTCGGAGTCGGCTTCACGCACGAGGGGGTGCTGCGCGACTGGCACCGCCACGATGGCACCTGGCTCGACGTGAACGTCTTCGGCCTGCTGGCCCGAGACTGGGCGCAGGGCCCGCTGGCCGAGGTGCCGGTGGAGCTGGTCGGGGAGGTCCCCCCGGCCTTCCCGCGCGGCTAGTCGCGCGTGGTCCAGCTGAAGCCGCGGATCGCGAAGAAGACCGAAGCGACCGTCCAGATGGCCAGGACGGCCAGGTCGGAGAGCTGGTCGCTGAGCGGAGCTCCGGTGACCAGCCCCGCCTTCAGCCCGTTGATCACGTGGATCAGGGGCAGCGCCTCGGCGATGTCGGCGAGGAACTTCGGCAGCACGTCGACGTCGTAGAAGACGCTGGAGATGAAGATCATCGGCAGGAAGACGATGTTGGTGTAGGCCGGCGCGGCCTCGAAGTTCGGGATCACGTGGGAGTAGGCCACCCCCATGGCGGCAAAGCAGGTGATCCCCAGGAGGGTGAAGACGATCAGGTCGGGCCAGTTCTGCGGCCAGCCGATGTTGAAGACGAAGCGCGCGGCGACGATGACGATGGCGATCTGGAAGACGGCGTTGGTCGCGGCGCTGCCGATGATGCCCGCCAGGTAGGCGCCGCCGGGCAGCGGAGTCCCGTGGATCCGCTTGAGCACCCCCTGCTCGCGCAGGAAGGTCATCTGCGTGGCCAGGGCGTTGAAGGTGGTGGCCATAACGCTCAGGCCGGCGATTCCCGGAACGATGATGTCGAGGTTCTCCTGGCTGTCGCGGAAGATCGCCCCGAACAGGAAGAGGAAGAGCAGCGGCAGGAAGAAGCTGAAGAAGGCCGCCGCCGGGTTGCGCCAGAACATCCGGCGCTCGAGCCGGTACTGGCGCCAGGAGAGGGTCGCGGTGCTCATACCGCCTCGTCCACCGGGTCGGAGGTCAGCTCGAGGTAGATGTCCTCGAGCGAAGGCCGGGTCACCGATATCTCCTCGATCCCCGCGCCGCGGGCCAGGGCGGCGCTGGTCAGCTGGTGCAGGAGCGCGGTCGGGTCCTCTTCCTCGCGCTCCTGGAGCTTGCCCGCCTCGTCGCGCCAGGCCACGCGGTAGCGCCCGGCGCTGGCGCTGAGCGTCGCCGGCGGCCCTTCGGTGAGGATCCGGCCCTCCTTGATGATCGCCACCCGGTCGCAGAGCGCCTGGGCCTCGTCGAGGTAGTGGGTGGTGAGCAGGACGGTCTTGCCGAGCTCCTGGAGCTGGCGGATCGTCGTCCACGCCTCGCGGCGCGCCGCCGGGTCGAAGCCGGTGGTCGGCTCGTCGAGGAAGATCAGGTCGGGGTCGCCGATCAGGGCGAGGGCGAGATCGAGGCGGCGCCTCTGGCCGCCGGAGAGGCTCCGGGCCGGCTCGTTCGGACGCTCGGCCAGGCCGGTGATCTCCAGCACCTCGTCGACGTCACGCGGGTGCGGGTAGAGCCCGGCCCAGTGGGCCACCGCCTCGCGGACCCGTATGTGCCGGTAGAGGCCGCAGCTCTGCAGGACGATTCCCGTTCGTTCACGCAGGGCGCGCGGGCGCTGCTCGGGGTCGAAGCCCAGGACCGAGACGATCCCCCCGCTACGCTTGCGGTAGCCCTCGAGGATCTCGACGGTGGTCGTCTTGCCGGCCCCGTTGGGCCCCAGGAGGCCGAAGATCTCGCCGGCGGCGACCTCGAAATCGACGCCCGCGACGGCCTCGTGGTCCCCGTAGCTCTTGTGCAGGTCGCGCACGAGGATGGCGGGAGCGCTCTGGGACACGGGGCGATGATGGCAAACCGGATGTGAAATACCGGTGCCAGCGGCCCGGCGGAGGGCTCTTCGCGCGATAATGCGCCCGTGGCCAAGGCGAAGCCCATACCCGGCCTGAGCGGCAACATCTCTTTCGCCCAAGCGGCGGCGCTGACCATCGAGGTCCGAAGCGAGGAGCTTTTCGCCCACTCCGAAGGGGTCCTGGACACCTCGGACATCAGGCGCCTGCACGCCATGCGCGTGGCCAGCCGGCGCCTGCGAGCGGTACTCGAGTTCTACTCGCCCTGCCTGCCCAAGGACCAGCTGCGCCCTGCGCTCAAGGAGGTCCGACGCCTGGCCGACGCCCTCGGCGCCCGGCGCGACCCCGACGTGGAGCTGAAGGCCCTGAACCAGTTCGCCGATGCCGTCGGCCCCGCCGACCGGCCCGGCGTGGAGCGCTTCATCCAGGGCACGCGCCGCCAGCAGGAGGAAGCCAACGCCGACCTCGCGGTCGTCCTCGAGTCGATGGTCGCCGACGACCTGCGTGGCCGCCTGGAAGAGCTCGCCGCCGCGGCGGCGATCCGGGCCGGCCTCGAGGACCAGGCGCTGCCCAGCGAGGGGGTGCGGCTGCCGTGAAGCCCGGCAAGGTCAAGCACCTCGATCCCGACGCCTCGCTGGCCGACAACGCCGAGAAGATCGTCTCGGCACGCCTCGACGAGCTCTGGTCCTTCGCCGACGACGCTCTCGACCCGGCCAACGTCGAGGAGCTTCACGAGATGCGGATCGCCGCCAAGCGGCTGCGCTACGTGCTTGAGGTAACCGCCGAGAGCTGCTTCGGCCCCTACGCGGTGGCTGCCGAGAAGCGCGTCAAGAAGCTGCAGGACCTGCTCGGCGAGATTCATGACTGCGACGTGCAGTACCCGCGCGTCGAGGCGCTGCGCCGGGAGCTGGAGGGCGAGGCCGCTCTCCAGCTGCGCGAGCTGGCCCAGGGCAGCGCCGACCTCGACCCCGGCCTGGTCGCCTCGCTCGAGCCGGCTGCCGAAGAGCGGGGC
>CAIKSH010000193.1 GCA_903830015.1 uncultured Solirubrobacterales bacterium
CAACGAGGTCTTCCGGACGGTCGCCATGGAACCGGGCGGCCACGACATGCTCTTTGTGCTGAACGACCTGATCGCCGACGGACGCGACGTCAGCTGGATCTGGGACGCCGACTTCGAGGATCTCGTCGGCCAGGTAAACCACGCCACCTGCAGCGGCACGCGTGCCGTGGAGATGGCGCTGCGCCTCAAGTACGCCGGCGTGCCGCCGGAGTCGGTGACCGTCGTGGACCAGCTGCCCGATGCCCTGGCCGCAGCGGCGGCCGGCAGCGGCGACCGGCTGCTCGCCTTCCCCACGTACACGGCGATGCTGGAGCTCAGGGAGTTCCTCGCCGACGAGGGCGCGGTGCAGGAGTCCTTCGCATGAGGTCCGATGCCGCCCTCTGGCACGAGGTCGAGTGCGGTGGATACGAAGCCGACCTGCATCTCTGGCGCGACCTGGCCCTGCGCCACGAGGGGCCGGTACTCGACGTCGGCGCCGGCAGCGGCCGCGTGGCTCGGACGCTGGTTGCCGAGGGCCACGAGGTCGTTGCGCTGGACAACGACGCCGAGCTCCTGGACGAACTTTCGCTCCGGGCCGGGGACGCCGGCCTCCCGGCGATCGAGACCGTCTGTGTCGATGCGCGCGAGTACGTCGACGCTGCGCGTTTCGGGCTGGTGATCGTCCCCATGCAGACGGTCCAGCTGCTGGGCGGCCCGGCGGGCCGCGCGCGGTTCCTGGCCTGCGCGCACTCCAGCCTCAGGCCCGGCGGCGGCCTCGCGGTCGCCGTGGCCGACCTCTCTGCCGGCTCCGGCACCCTTCCGGCGGCCTACACCCCGGACCGGCTGCAGCTCGGGGAGAGCACCTATGAGAGCCGCCCGACCTGCGTCCGGCAGACCGCGGAGGGACTGGTGATCGAGCGCGCCCGCAGCCGGACCGACGGCGTGGAACGTCAGAGCCTGGGGACCTGGTCCCAGGAGATCGACCGCGTCGACCCGTCTGCCCTGGAGGGCGAGGCACGCCAGGCCGGCTTTTCGCTACAGGGCCGACTCGCCGTCCCCCCGTCGGGAGCCTACGCCGGTTCGGAGGTGGTTCTCCTTGGCCGCTGATGGCCCCCAGAACCTCCGGATCGGTGCCCTCTACCCCGACCTGCTCAACATCTACGCCGACCGGGGAAACCTCATGGTCCTGGCGCGGCGGTGCCGCTGGCGGGGCCTGGAATGCGAGATCACCGACGTCGGGCTCGGCGAGCCGCTCGACCCCGGGCGCTTCGACCTGCTCTATCTCGGAGGCGGGCAGGACGCCGACCAGCGGCGTTGCGGCGAAGAGCTGGCCGGCGAGAAGGGAGCGGCGCTTCGGGAGGCCAGCGCGGCCGGAAAGGTGATCCTTGCCGTCTGCGGCGGCTATCAGCTCCTGGGCAGCTCGTACGTCCTCGACGGCGAGAGCGTGGCAGGGGCCCGGGTCCTGGATCTCCATACGGTGCGCGAGGACGGACCGCGGCTGATCGGCAACGTGGCCATCGAGGTCGATCTCCCCGGCGCCGGTGGCCCCAGGGTGCTGGCCGGCTTCGAGAACCACGGAGGAAGGACCGTGCTCGGCGCCGACCAGGAGCCCCTGGGCCGGGTCCTGCGCGGCTACGGCAACGACGGGCGCTCGGGCTTCGAGGGCGCGCGCACGGGCAACACGATCGGAACCTATCTCCATGGGCCGCTGTTGCCCGGCAACAGCTGGTTTGCCGACTGGCTTATATCCACTGCACTTGGCGGGCTGGCCCTCGCCCCGCTCGACGATGCCCTCGAGGAGGAAGCCCACCGGGCCGCCCAGGTCGCGGCCGGCCTCACCCCGGGCCGCTAGCTGCGCCCGGAGCTGCCGAAACCGGCCTCGCCGCGCTCGGTGGCTCCGAGGTCGTCCACCAGGGCGGGCTCGACGCCCATCGCCTCGACGACGACGAGCTGGGCTATCCGTTCGCCGGCCGCGAAGTCGAACCGCTCGCCCGGGTCCAGGTTGATGAGCAGGACCTGCAGCTCGCCGCGGTAGCCGGAGTCGATCAGGCCGGGAGCGTTCGCCACCGTGACGCCGTGGCGGCTGGCCAGGCCCGACCTCGGAAGCACCAGGCCGGCCCACCCCTCAGGGATAGCCACCGCGAGGCCGGTTCCTACCCGAAGGCGCTCACCGGGCGAGATCGACCCGCCGTCCAGGGCGCGAAGGTCGAGGCCGGCATCACCGTCGTGGGCCCGGCGGGGAAGCTCGGCCCGGGCGTCGAGCAGCTGGAAGCGCAGCGCGCTCATCGGCCGGCGCCGAGCGCCGTCGAGTATCCGCTGAGCCGCCTGGCCAGGACGCGGGGCAGCGACGTCCTGAGCAGGACGCCGTCGGCCCGCTCCTCGCGCTCTACGCGGCCGCCCAGGCGATGAACCTCGGCGATCGCTTCGCCGTCGGCGTACGGCACCAGGAGTTCCACCGGCTCGAAGCGGTCGGAGAAGGCTTCGCCGATAGCCGAACGGAGCTCCTCCACTCCCTCGTCGGTGAGGCCCGAAACCTGGATCGCGTCCGGGAAGGCAATACGCAGCTCGCGACGGCGGTCGGGGTCGGCCAGGTCGATCTTGTTGGCCACCAGCAGCTGGCGCTGGTCGCTCTCGCCGAACTGGCCGAGGGCATCGTCGACAGCGGCGAGCATGGCGCGCAGCTGCTCTTCGGGAACCGACGAGTCGAATACGTGCAGGACGAGATCGGCACGTAGCGTCTCCTCGAGCGTTGCCCCGAAGGCGCGGACGAGCTGATGGGGCAG
>CAIKSH010000194.1 GCA_903830015.1 uncultured Solirubrobacterales bacterium
CCCCGATGGCCCAGACCGGTGCCGAACCGATCGGCTCGATGGGCAACGACGGCGCCCTGGCCGTGCTTTCCGAGCGCTCACCGAGCCTCTCCTCCTACTTCAAGCAGCTCTTCGCCCAGGTCACCAACCCGCCGATCGACCCGATCCGCGAGGCGATCGTGATGTCCCTGGCCACCTCGGTCGGCGCCGAGAAGAACCTGCTCGAGGAGAGCCCCGACCACGCCCACCAGCTGCGCATGAACCAGCCGATCCTGCGCAACCAGGAGCTCGAGACCCTCCGCAACGTCGAGCGCGACATCTTCCAGGCCCACACGCTCGACATCAGCTGGCCGGTCGACGAGGGACCCGCAGGAATGAGCGCCCGGCTGGCCAACCTCTGCGACGAGGCCCACGACGCGATCGAGGCCGGCGCCCAGGTCGTGATCCTCTCCGACCGCCGGGTCGGGCCGGGCCGGGCGCCGATCCCGGCGCTGCTCGCGGTGGCCGCGGTCCATCACCACCTGGTTCGGCTGGGCAACCGCCTCCAGGCCGGCCTGGTGATCGAGACCGGGGAGGCCAGGGAGGTACACCACTTCGCGACCCTGATCGGCTACGGGGCCAGCGCCGTCAACCCCTACCTGCTCTTCGACACCGTCGACGAGATGGTCGCCGCCGGAGAGATCGAGGGCGTGGAGGACATCGACCAGGCCGAGCGCAACACCGTCCAGGCGATCGGCAAGGGGCTGCTCAAGACGATCTCCAAGATGGGGATCTCGACGATCGAGTCCTACTGCGGCGCGCAGATCTTCGAGGCGGTCGGGATCGACCATGACGTGATCGACCGCCACTTCACCGGCACCGCCTCCCGGGTCGGCGGCATCGGGATCGACGTGATCGCCCAGGAGGCGCTCGACCGCCACGCCCGCGCCTGGGGCCCGCACGGGCCGGTCGCCGATGAGCTGCTGCCCGTCGGCGGCATCTACGCCTGGCGCCGGGAGGGCGAGAAGCACATGTGGAACCCGGAGACCATCGCCAGCCTCCAGCACGCCGTCCGCAAGCCGGGTGGCCCGAGCGAGGTGGAGGTGAACGGCGGCGGCCCGGGCGAATGGGGCGAGGCCTGGGAGACCTACCTTGCCTACGCAACCGCCGCCAACGACGAGGCAACCCGGCAGGCCACCCTCCGCGGCCTGCTGCGCTTCCGCGAGGACCTCGAGCCGGTACCGCTGGAAGAGGTCGAGCCGGCGTCGGAGATCGTGCGCCGCTTTGCCACCGGCGCGATGTCGCTGGGCTCGATCTCCACCGAGTCACACGAGACCCTGGCCATCGCCATGAACCGCCTGGGCGGGAAGTCCAACACCGGCGAGGGCGGGGAAGACCCGCGCCGCTTCGAACCCGACATCAACGGCGACCTGCGCCGCTCGGCGATCAAGCAGGTTGCCTCAGGGCGCTTCGGGGTCACCTCCCACTACCTCGTCAACGCCGACCAGCTGCAGATCAAGATGGCTCAGGGCGCCAAGCCCGGCGAGGGCGGACAGCTGCCCGGCCACAAGGTCGACAAGTACATCGGCTGGGTCCGCCA
>CAIKSH010000195.1 GCA_903830015.1 uncultured Solirubrobacterales bacterium
GCCGCGCTGCTGGCGGTGAGCGAGCGCTCCCCGGTCGACCTGCGGTGGGGCGTGGGGGGAACGCCCGAAGGCGTGATCTCCGCCGCGGCAATCAAGTCGATCGGCGGTGGCCTGGTCGGCCGCCTGTGGCCCCGTAACGACGAGGAGCGCCAGGCGGCGATCGACGCCGGCTACGACCTCGAGCGCCAGCTCACCCAGGACGACCTGGTGGCCGGGGAGGACTGTTTCTTCTCGGCCTCCGGGGTCACCGACGGCGACGTGCTCCAGGGAGTGCGCTACGAGGGCTCCGGAGTGGTCTCGACCGAGTCGATCGTCATGCGCTCGCGCTCGGGCACCGTTCGCCACGTGCGGGGCCGCCACAACCGCGAGAAGCTCCGCGGGATCGTCGGCGCCCGTTACGGCTGAGGCGTCGCCGGGCTGCGGCCCTGGCGGCGCTCGCCCGGTCCGGGACCCTCGGGGTCGGGCACGTCGCCGATCGCCGCGAACCGCCCGACGCGGGACGGGGCGAGGTCGAGCCGGGCGAGCGACTTGAGAAAGCCGTAGGTGACCAGGACGTGGATCCGGGACTGGGTGGCGGCGTAGACCCAGCGGGTGAAGGCGGCGGCGATCCGCGGGTAGTAGTTGGCGACGGTCACCTCCACGTGGAGGTCGGACCGACCGTGCCGCGGCGAGCCGGAGCGCTCGACGTCGATCTCCAGGTAGCCGTCGGCGTCCTCGCCCCGGCTGGCCACGAGAAGCCCCCGCTCGATCCGCCAGCGCACGACGCCGCGCTCGATGTCCATCAGGTACTCGGGCTCGTGGAAGGTCAGCAGGGTCAGCGGCCGCGCGACCAGGACCACGAAGCGCTGCTCCTCGGTGTAGACGACCCGGATCAGCCCGAGCGTGCAGCGGCTCAGGAAGCGCCAGTAGGTGCGGGCCAGCTGCTCGAGGTGGGTCGGGGTCCAGATCGCATCGAGCTCGGAGGTCTCCATGTCGACCGAGGCCGACTGGACCGAGAGGACCGAGCCGTCGGGGGCGATCCTCGTGTCGTCCTCGAGGCGACCGACGTAGGAGTTGCCGACCTTGCGGGGGCTGCGCAGGATCCGGGTCGCCGCCACCATCGCCAGCCAGAGCGCGGCGATGAGCGCGATGACGGCGAGGATGTCGATGACGATGATGTTCACCGTTCGCCCTCGGCGAGGGCCCCGGCCACGGCTTCGGAGAAGGAGAGCGGGTCGTCGTTGATTCCCGGGGGAGGCGGGGTTCGCACCACCAGCTCCTCCTTGAGCCCGTCGATCAGCGGCCGGGCGAGCGCCGGATCGACCGAGGTCACGAAGCGCACCCAGTAGGAGGAGAGCCGGGGCGAGAGGACGGGGACCGGAACGATCAGCGGCCGGCGGCGGTCGTCGACGTCGGCGAAGAGATTCATCATGTCGCGGTAGCTGAGGATGTCGGCACCCCCGAGCTCCACGTTCTCCGGCGGGTCCGGGTAGGTGGCCAGCGCGGCGAGCGCGCTGACCACGTCACGGGCGGCGACCGGCTGCGTGCGCGTTTCGATCCACTTCGGGCCGACCATCACGGGGAGCCGGTGGACGAGCTGGCGGAGCATCGTGAACGACGCGCTGTCGGCCCCCACCACCATCGCCGCCCGGGCGTGGACGAACTCAGGGGCGCCGGTGCTCAGGATCTCGGCGACCTCCTCGCGGCTGCGCAGGTGCGCCGAGCCCTCGCCTTCGGCCTCGAGGCCGCCCAGGTAGATGATCCGGCGGATTCCGGCGTCCCGGGCCGCGTTGGCGAAGTTGGCGGCGCCGAGCCGGTCGTTGGCCTCGAAGTCGCCGGGTGAGCGGCCCATCGAGTGGATGAGGTAATAGGCGACGTCGATGTTCGCGGTGGCCTCCCCGAGGCCCTCGCCGCTGAGAACGTCCCCCTTGACGACCTCGGTGCCTGCCGGCAGCCCGGCCGACTCGGGGCGCCTGACCATCGAACGGACCTCGAATCCCTGTCCGAGCAGCTCGTCCAGGAGCCGGCCGCCGATCGCCCCGGTCGCGCCGGTGAGGAGGATCGATGGGAGCGTCGAATCTTTCATCTGGGAGCAATACGGCTGAAACGCCCAATTGGTGAGCCGCCGCGGCGATTCGACCGTAACAACCACGTCGGGGGGGACGACACCTTCCCCACGCATGCCGAGATGAGCGCCAACGAGCTGAAAATCAAGGACGTCGCCGAGCAGACCGGGATCGCCGCCGGGACGATCCGGATGTGGGAGCAGCGCCACGGCTTCCCCAAGCCCGAGCGCACGCCCTCCGGCTACCGCCTGTACAGCACCGAGGACGTCGAGGCCCTGCGCCGCGTCCAGGCCTACCGCCACCGGGGCCTTTCGGTTCCGGCGGCGATCGAGCGGGCCGTCAAGCGCGGCAACGCCTCCGACCGCCCCTCGATTTATGCCGCCGTCTCCTCGCTGCCTGACGTAAAGCCCCAGGTCCTGCGCAAGTCGACCCTTATGGCGATCAGCCGGGCCATCGAGCACGAGGCCCTCGCCCAGGCCGCCGCCCCGGTGCTGGTCGGCGCCTTCCAGCACGAGGGCTTCTACCGGGCCGTCGAGCCGCGCTACCGGGAGCTGGCCGCCCGCTCGGACGCCGCCGTGGTCTTCGCCGACTTCCCGGCCGAGCGCCGGCCCGAGGGTGGGCCGGTCGAGATCCCGGTGGCCCCCGAGGACGCGCTGGGCAACGAGTGGGCCGTCGTCGTCGACGCGCCCGGCTACGCGGCCTGCCTGCTGGCCTGGGAGCAGCCCGGCGTCACCGAGCCCGACGAGGACCCGGACCTCGACCGGCGCTTCGAGGCGATCTGGACGGTCGACCCGGTCGCCACCCGCCGCGCCGCCGAAGCCGGAGCGGCGCTGGCCGGCCGCGCCGACCCCGAGCTCGGCGCCGAACTGGACGCGGTGCTGGCCGGGCGGCCGTTGGCCATCGAGGAGCCGGCCTCCTCGCTCACGGCGCTGACCAACCGGCTCGTCGCCTACATGGAAGCGGCCTAGCGGCCGATCGCCACCAGCTCGACCTCGGCGCCGGCCGGCAGCTCGCCCTCGCCGCGGGGGACCACCGCGAGGGCGTCGGCTAGGG
The DNA here is from genome assembly GCA_903830015.1 of uncultured Solirubrobacterales bacterium. Lineage (GTDB taxonomy): Bacteria > Actinomycetota > Thermoleophilia > Solirubrobacterales > Solirubrobacteraceae > F1-60-MAGs163. Next base: position 3,099 of record CAIKSH010000195.1, read on the forward strand.
CCATGGAGCTGAGCACGTGGGAGCCCTGCGGCCCGGTTGCCGTAGCCCGGCCTGCCTCGATGCGCACGCGCACGCACTCGTCGCGCGCCGGGTTGCGGGTCAGCGGCTCAGCGAGGAGGGCCGTGGCGGCCGGGCCCGGAACCCGGCCCAGGACGGCATCGACCGCCGGGCGCACGAAGAGGATCCACGTGACCATTGCCGAGACGGGGTTCCCGGGGAGGCCGAAGACGAGCGTCTCGCCGCGGGTTCCGAACCAGGTCGGCTTTCCGGGCTTGAGCGCCACCTTCCAGAAGAGCTCCTCGGCGCCCAGCTCGGCGAGCGCAGGCTTTACGTGGTCATGCGGCCCGACCGAAACGCCGCCCGAGCAGGCGACCAGGTCGGCCCCGGCGAGCGCTCCGGCGAGCGCGTCAACCGTCGCCTCGAGGCTGTCACCGGCCTTGGCGGCGCCGGTCAGCTCGCAGCCGTCGGCGACGGCCAGCGCCGACAGGGTGGCGAGGTTCGAGTCGTGAAGCTCGCCCGGGGCGAGGGCCTCGCCGGGCGCCTTCAGCTCGTCGCCGGTGGCCACGATCGCCACCCGCGGGCGCCGCGAGCAGGACACCTGCGCCAGGCCGGCCGCGACGGCGACCCCGAGCCCCGCGGGGTCCAGGACCCGGCCGGCCTCGAGTACCACTTCGCCGGCCCGCAGGTCCTCGCCGGCCCGCCTGACGTTGCGCCCCTCGGGGATCTCCTCGGTGGCCACCACCTCGTCTGCGTCCCCTTCGACCAGCTCCTGCTGGAGCACGCCGAACGGGCCATCGGGCACGACCGCCCCGGTGGAGATCCGGATCGCCTCGCCCCCTGAGGGCGGGCGCAGCGCCGGGTGGCCGGCCCTCGCCTCGCCGATCACGCTCAGGCGGGTGCCGGCCGGGCACGGGAGGGCAGCGATCCCGTCCATCGCGCTGGTGTCGGTTCCCGGAACGTCGGCGGCGGCCACCACGTCGGTGGCCAGCGTGCGGCCCAGCGCGTCGGCGATGGCCACCGGCTCGGCCGGTAGCGGCCGGCAGGCTCCGAGCACGATGGCCCGGGCGGCGGCCACGTCGAGCGGCGGCCCGCTCATCGGCGGTGGCCGGCGGCGATTCCCGGCGCTGGGGCCGGCGCCGAGAGGGGGGTGGCCGCGGCGAGCACCCCGACGGTGCCGCGGCCGGTGGAGACGAAGCCGATCTTCTTCGCGGCGGCGATGGTCAGGTCGTAGCTGACACCCTTGACGAAGGGGCCGCGGTCGATCACCGGCGCGAGGACCGAGCGCCCACGGAAGGCGAACTCGAGCTCGGTTCCGCAGGGCAGGCTCTTGTGGGCTACGCCGAGCGTTGCCTTGTCGAGCTCCACGCCGCAGGCCGTGGTGGAGCCCGCCTGGTCGTACCAGGTGGCCACCGTCCGCATCATCACGCTGACCGTCGCGGTTGCCGGGGGCGCGCCGCCCGGGGCCACGGCGCGGACGCTGAAGCGGCCGGCCTGAGACGGGCGCCAGGTGGCGGTGAAGGCGCCGCTGCTGTGGGCGCGGGTACGGGCGATGGTCAGCCAGGAGCCGTCCGACTGGGCGAGCTGGATCTCCACCCGCGGGCGACGGGAGCTGCCGGGTGCGATACCGGTGAAGGTGAGCGGCTGGCGGACGATCCCGGGCCGGGCGACCAGGAGCGAGTCCTCGGCCAGGAGGCCGCCGGCACCCTGAGCCACGCCGGGAGCGGCGAGCGAAGCGGATGCGGCTATGAGCGCCAGGGGCGTGCGGATTCGAATCGTGGTGCCTCGGGGGAGATGATTGCCGATCAGCCCGGGAGCCGGCGCAGGATGCTGCGAACGAAGCTCTTGAGCAGCTCGTCCGGGTCGGCGTTGCCGTACGAGCCGGGCTCGTGGACCGTCGCGTAGCCGGAAGCCGGAACGCGCTTGCGCGGGCGCTCGCGCTCCGGGGCGCCCTGGGCCCCGGCGGCCACCGGCTCGGGCTCGGGAGCCTTCGGGGCCTTGCCGTTCGGGGCGGCGCTGGCGGGCGCCTTTCGCGAGGCCTTGGCCTCCTCTCGGCGGGCCGAGGGCCGCTGGCGCCGGCTGCGCGGCAGGTTGGAGAGGACGTCGTTCTTCTCTTCGTCCCCGGGGTTTTCGGGCGGAGCCATGGAGCCATTCTGCCACTACCGGGGCCGGCGCCGGGGAATTCCGTGCCGGTGGGCGCCGGCTCCGGGACCGGCCAAAGCGTTCCCGGCGGCCCCTCCTCTGGAGCGAAGCCGGCGCGGCCGGCGCCCCGATTGGACAAACTTCCTACGATCACGAGCCGGCGGCGGTACTCTGGGAGCGCTGCCGCGGAGGAGCTGCCCGGAATGACGAGCCGCCCGCCGCGACCGATGTCAAGACGATCTGCCGGATCTCCCGATACCGGCCTGGGAGTGGTTACGAACCTATGTCAGTGAGTGAGCTTCAGGAACTCGAGGAGATCAAGACACTGGTGGCGCGCGGCGCCCAGACCGGGGTCCTCTCGCAGGCCGACCTGGCCAGCGCCACCGCGGAGCTCGACATCGACGACTCCGACCGCGAGGAGCTCGCCAAGTGGATCGAGGGCCAGGAGATCGAGCTGATCGAGGAGGACCCGGGCGCGCCCCCGGCCGCCGCCGAGCGCGCCCCCGACAAGCGTGGCCGCCGCCGGGCCAAGGCCTCGATCGACCTGAGGCCGGACATGACCACCGACTCCCTTCAGCTCTTCCTGAAGGACATCGGCAAGGTCCGCCTGCTCACCGCCCAGGAGGAGGTCGACCTGGCCAAGCGGATCGAGCGCGGCGACCTGGATGCCAAGCAGAAGATGGTCGAGTCCAACCTGCGCCTGGTGGTCTCGATCGCCAAGAACTACCGCAACCAGGGCCTTCCCTTCCTCGACCTGATCCAGGAGGGAACGCTCGGCCTGGTCCGCGCCGCCGAGAAGTTCGACTACCGCAAGGGCTTCAAGTTCTCCACCTACGCGACCTGGTGGATCCGCCAGGCGATCGCCCGCGCCCTGGCCGACAAGGCGCGCACGATCCGCATCCCGGTCCACGTGGTCGAGAAGCTCAACAAGATCGGCCGCGCCGAGCGCAAGCTGGTCACCGAGCTGGGCCGCGAGCCCACCCCGGACGAGATCGCCGAGGTGACCGGCATCGATCCAGACGAGGTCGACTCGATCAAGCGCTCGGCCCAGTCCCCGGTCTCGCTCGAGAAGCCGGTCGGCGACGAGGAGGAGTCCGAGTTCGGCCAGTTCATCGCCGACGAGCGCGCCGAGTCCCCCTACGAGCGGGCCGCCGAGGTCCTCACCAAGGAGGCCCTGCGCGAGGCGCTCGAGAACCTCTCCTACCGCGAGCGCCGCGTGCTCGAGCTGCGCTACGGGCTCGGCGGCGAGCATCCCCGCACGCTCGACGAGGTGGGCCGGACCTTCAACGTCACCCGCGAGCGGATCCGCCAGATCGAGAACCAGTCGCTCAAGAAGCTCCAGTCGCTCGCCGAAGCCCAGAAGCTGCGCGACGTAGCCTGAGCGCACGGCAGGCGCCGGCCGGCCGGTCACGGCCCGGTTAACCGCCCTTGACCGCAGCGGTCCCGGTGGTAAAGGATCGGGTCCACCCAAACGACAGGGGAGACCCATGCGCACCGACCTGCAGCAGTACACCGAGACCACCTCGACCGACGACTTCGTCCTCCAGAACTCCAAGCTCCTGAAGGTGCGCCTCTCCGAGGGCGAGATCCAGGCCAAGCGCGGCTCGATGGTTGCCTACCAGGGCGACGTGAACTTCGAGCACGCCGGATCGGGCGGGATCGGCCGCATGATCAAGAAGGCGGCGACCGGCGAGGGAACGACGCTGATGAAGATGGCCGGCACCGGTGAGGTCTTCCTGGCCGACACCGCCCAGGACATCCACCTCCTCTACCTCGAGGGCGAGACGATTACCGTCAACGGCCCCAACCTGCTGGCCTTCGACGCCGACATCGACTGGGACATCACCACCGTCGCCGGCGGGGCGGCCGGACTTATGTCCGGCGGCCTGTTCAACACCTCGCTGACCGGCACCGGCTTCGTGGCGATCCTCTCCGACGGGCCCCCGGTGATGCTCGACGTCGGCTCGGCGGCGACCTTCGCCGACGCCCAGGCGGCGATCACCTGGTCGGCCGGCGTAACCGCCTCCCTGAAGACCCAGGTGAGCGCCAAGGCGCTGATCGGGCGATCCTCGGGCGAGGAGTTCCAGATGGCCTTCACCGGCGAAGGCTGGGTCCTGGTGCAGCCCTCCGAGGGGCGCCCGGTAATGCCGGTCTGACCACCGGCCCCGCGGCCCCCTTTACTTCACTTGGTAAAGTGATGGGGTGTCCGCCAACGACGACTGTCCCGTCTGCCGTACCGCCAACATCGTCTGCACGAAGTGGACGGTCCTCATCATCCGTGACCTCGAGGGTGGCTGCGCGCGGTTCTGCGAGCTCGAGCGCTCGCTCGAGGGCATCAGCCCGAGGACCCTCTCCCTGCGCCTTCGCGATCTCGAGAAGGAAGGGATCGTCGAGCGGCGCCAGTACCCGGAACTTCCGCCCCGGGTGGAGTATGCGCTGACCGACAAGGGGCGCGACCTGCTGCCCCTCGTCGAGGAGATGCGCTGCTTCGGCGACCGCTGGCTGACCGACGGCGCCAGCGCCGCGGTTCCCGCCTGAGGGAAGGCCCGGAAGCCAAACCTGCGCGCCGGTGCGGGGTTTGCTGCCAGCATCGTGGCAAGCGTCATGGAAGAAGCCCCCGAGGAAAACGACCCGCCGGCGAGCCGGCTGACCCGCCGCCGGGCGCTGGCCCTGGGCGCCGTCTCGTCGGCCGCCCTGGTCCTGAGGCCGCTGGCCTCCCCGGCCGGAGCGGCGGCCGCCGACGGCACCGAGGCGTTCACCCTCCGGGTTCCCGCCGGCGCCTTCGGCCCGGGGTCAGTCAGCCGGACGATCGTGCCCGGCCGCGGTTTCTCGCTGGTCGGCCTGCTCGACCCGGGCCGCCATCCGGCGGTCGAGGTGCGGGCCCGCCGGGCCGGCGGCCAGTGGAGCCGCTGGGCACCGATGCGCGAAAGCGCCGACCACGCGCCGGACGGCGGCGGCCGGCCGCAGGCCTCCGAGCCGGTCTGGACCGGCCCCTGCGACGAGCTTCAGCTGCGCGCGGCGGCTCGCCCGGTTGGCGGGCTCCGCCTCCAGTTCGTCCAGGTGCCGCCCGGCGCCGGGGCCCGCGCGGCCAGCGCCCCGCCGGTCCGGGTCTCCCAGTCGCAGCCCGCGATCGTCTCCCGGGCGGCGTGGGGAGCGGCCAGCGTGCCGCCGCGGACGCGGCCTTCCTACGGGCAGGTGGCGATGGCCTTCGTCCACCACACCGAGGGCGTCAACGACTACTCGGCCGCGCAGTCGGCGTCGATCGTGCTGGCCATCGCCCGCTACCACCGCGACGGCCGCGGCTGGAACGACATCGGCTACAACTTCCTCGTCGACCGCTACGGCCGGATCTTCGAGGGCCGGGCCGGCGGCGTGACGATGCCGGTCATCGGCGCCCAGGCCGGAGGCTGGAACAGCGTCTCGACCGGCGTGGCCATCCTCGGCTCGTTCACCGGCACGCCGCCACCGAAGGCGGCGGTCGAAGCCGTCGGCGCGCTCCTGGGCTGGAAGCTCGCGCTCCACGCGGTGCCGGCCACCGGCACGATCGAGATCGTCTCGGGCGGCGGCGCCGACAACCGCTGGCCGGCCGGGCGCCGGGTCACCTTCCAGCGCATCAGCGGCCACCGGGACGGCTGCAGCACCGACTGCCCCGGCAACCGCCTCTACGCGCAGCTGCCCGATGTCCGCCGGCTCGCCACCCGGCAGGGCGAGCTGACGCCGCCCGAGGCCTACGTGACCCTGGTCGGCCCCTCGGTCGTCGAGGGGGGGAAGGCCGGCCGGCTGCGCGGCGCGGTGACCAACGGCGACAAGACGGCCCGGCCCCGCGAGAAGGTGGCCGTCGAGGTCCAGCTCGCCGGCGGCCGGTGGCGGACGGTGGCCACCGTCACCACCGACGCCGACGGCACCTGGAGCCACCGCGTGATCGTCCGCTCGAGCGTGGTACTGCGCGCCAGTGCCGCGGGCGTGGAGTCCTCGCCGGTAACCGTCGAGGTCAAGCCGAAGCTGAGCGCCTCGGTAACTCCCACCCAGGTGGCGGCCGGGGGAACGTTCCAGGTGACCGGCGAAGCCCGGCCGGAGGGACCGGTCGAGATCCTCGTCGAGCGGCGGGGCGCTTCGCGCTGGGCCCGCGCTTCGCTGCGGACCGTCCGGGCTCGCCCGAAGTTCTCCGCCTCGGTCAAGCTGGCCGTCGCCGGAAGCTATCGCGTCACGGTGCGGGCCACGCGGGGGTCGCGGACGACTTCGGCCACCCCCGTGCGGGTGGAGGCATCTCGGCCCCCGGCCGCGGCCGCGCCCCCCGGCTGAGCTCAGGCGCCGCCGAGCAGGACGGCAGCGGCGAGGACGCCGATTGCCGCGAGCGCGACGTCGAGGCCACGCTTGCGGGAGGCGGTCATCGCCTGCCGAAAGCGCGAGACGATCAGGACCCGGCTACCGGTCACGGCCGCACCGGCCGCCATTGCCCCTGCCATGCATTGCGCACACACAGGACCATTGTGGCAGCCCTGAGGGCGCGGGGTATCAGTGCGCGTGCGAGTGGGTTTCCGGTATCGCGGCCGGCGGCACCCGGACGGCGAGCACGGCGGTGAGGAAGGTGGTCAGCGGCACGCTGGCCATCAGCGCGGTCGCACCGATGATCGTGGCCACCAGCGGCTCGGCCAGCAGCTGGCCGTTCAGGGCGTCGGTCACGCCCACGTCGGCCGCCTCGAGGACCAGCAGCAGGGGCAGCAGCGTGCCGACGTAGGCCATTACCAGCGTGTGGATCGTCGCCGCGAGGTGGTCGCGCCCCACGGTGAATCCCTCACGGAACAGGCCCCGCACACCCAGGGCCGGGTTGGCCCGGCGCAGGGCCATCACCGCCGAAGCCTGGGTTACTGCCGTGTCGGTGAGAACGCCGAGCGCGCCGACCACCATCCCGGCCAGGATGATCCCGCGCAGCGAGATGCCCTGGACGCCGGCCTGGCTCAGAACCTGGAAGTACTCGCCGCCCCGGCCGTCCAGGCCGGTCCACGCCAGGGCAGCGGTGCCCAGCAGGGTGGCAAGGAGCAGGCAGGCGGCGATCGCGGTTGCTGCCGAGAGGCTTTGGGCGCTTATGCCGTAGGCCAGCCCGAGGGTTACGAACATGACCAGCATCGAGGCGACCACCGAAACGAGCACCGGCGACTCCCCGGCCAGGATGGCGGGGACCAGGAAGGCGGTGATGATCACAACGCTGACCAGCAGGCCGACGACGGCGAAGAAACC
>CAIKSH010000196.1 GCA_903830015.1 uncultured Solirubrobacterales bacterium
CCCGCCGAGCGTGAGCTGCTCGACGCCACGGTGGTGATCAAGCTCAACGGCGGCCTGGGCACGAGCATGGGGATGAGCGGCCCGAAGTCGCTGCTCGAGGTAAAGGACGGGCTCAGCTTCCTCGAGATCACCGCCCTCCAGCTCTCCAGCCTGCGCGAGCGGGCCGGCGCTCCGCGGCTGCCGCTCGTCCTGCTCGACAGCTTCCGCACCGCCGGGCCCTCCCTCGAGCTCCTCGAGCGCCTGGGTGGCCTCTCCGGGGAGCTGCCTGCCGACTTCCTGCAGGGCCGAGTGCCCAAGCTTCTGGACGACGGCACGCTGATGCCGGCCTCCTGGCCGGCCGATCCCGAGCTCGAGTGGTCGCCTCCCGGCCACGGGGATATCTACCCCGCGCTGGTCGGCTCCGGCCTGCTCGCGCAGCTGCGCGCCGCCGGCTTCCGCTACGCCTTCGTCTCCAACGCCGACAACCTCGGCGCCGTGGCCGACCCGGCGATCCTCGCCTGGCTGGCCCGCGAGGAGATTCCGTTCGCCATGGAGGTCGCCCGGCGCACCGAGGCCGACCGCAAGGGCGGCCACATCGCCCGGCGACCCGGCGGCGGCCTGCTGCTCCGCGAGATCGCCCAGACCCCGGAGGCCGACCGCGAGGCCTTCGCCGATATCGGGCGCCACCGGTTCTTCAACACCAACTCGATCTGGTTCGACCTGGAGGCGCTCGCCACCGTCCTGGGCGACGACGGCGTGATCGACCTGCCCCTGATCGTCAACCGCAAGACCGTCGACCCGTCCGATCCCGCCTCGCCGGCGGTAATCCAGCTGGAGACCGCGGTCGGCGCCGCCCTGGCGGCCATGGACGGCGCCCGCGCCCTGCTGGTCCCGCGGAGCCGGTTCATGCCGGTCAAGACCACCGACGACCTCCTGGTCCTGCGCTCCGACGCCTACCGGCTCGAGCCGGACGGCCGCCTCGCGTTTACCGGCAGCCCGGAGCTCGGCCCGCCGGTGGTTGCGCTCGACCCGGCCCACTTTGGCCTCATCGGGGACTTCGAGGAGCGCTTTCCCGCCGGGCCGCCCTCGCTGGCGCAATGCCGGCGACTGGCCGTCGAGGGAGACGTCCTGTTCGAGGGGGGAGTGGAGGTGGACGGCGAGGTGACGCTCAACTCGCCACCGGGCGAGCGGATGGTCGTGAGCGCGGGAACCCGGCTGGCCGGCTAGCCGTCGCCGGCGGCCGCCCGGTCCTCGAGCGCCTCGCGGCGACGCTGCTCGCGCTCGCTGCGGTCGAGCGCGCGGAAGAGCAGGATGGCCAGGGCCACCCCCATGACGATCGTCTGCTCGAGGGCCATCAGCTCGCCGCCGAGCTGCTGGTCGCCTATCGCCGTGAAGCCGAGGATCTGCTCGCGGACCTCGTAGGGGCGGTAGAGCGGGTTCGGGGCGAAGGTGAGCGCAATCCCCAGGATCCCGACCCCGAGCTTGGTCGAGGCCATGTAGATGAGCGGGGCCATCACGCCGTCGCCCAGCCGCGGGCGGATGGGGGAAAGAAGCTGCCACCAGTAGAGCAGGCCGACGCTGAGGAAGCAGAGGTGCTCGAAGACGTGGACCAGGTCGGACTCCAGCGCCGCGTCGTAGGCGACGGGCACGTGCCAGGCCCACATCATCACGATGTA
>CAIKSH010000197.1 GCA_903830015.1 uncultured Solirubrobacterales bacterium
CGCTCGGCCCGATGACGCTGCCCCACCAGTTGGCCCGGGTGGTCCTGCTCGAACAGCTCTACCGGGCCCACTCGATCCTCGCCGGCGAGCCCTACCACCACGGCTAGGGATACGCTGGCGCCGACCGGCCTTGTCCTCCTCTCCGTCCCAGACCGATCCCCTCAGCCGCCTGCGCGAAGCGCTGGCCGAAGCGGCCGCCGAGGCGGTCCCGGCCGGCGACGCCTCGCCCGCCACCCTCGAGCCTCCCGGGGCCGGTGGGGAGGGCGACTACGCGACCAACGCGGCGCTCGTGCTGGCCAAGCCGGCGGGAGAGCCGCCCCGCGAGGTGGCCGAGAGAATCGCCGCCGGCCTGTCGGCGCGGCTCGGCGACGAGCTCGAATCGGCGCAGGTGGCCGGGCCCGGCTTCGTCAACCTCACCCTCTCCGACGGCTGGCACGTGGCGGCGCTCTCCGAGGTCGCCTCGGCCGGCCAGGGCTGGGGCGCAGGGTCGGCCGACCCGCCGCTGCGGGTGAACGTCGAGTTCGTCAGCGCCAACCCGACCGGCCCGATCCACGTGGGCGGCACCCGCAACGCCGCCTACGGCGACTCGCTGGCCCGGCTGCTGGCCTTCACCGGGAACGACGTCCATCGCGAGTTCTACGTGAACGACGCCGGCTCGCAGGTGGTCGTGCTCGGGGAGTCGGTGAAGGCGCGGGCGCGGGGCGAGGAGCCGCCGGAGGGCGGCTACCAGGGCGACTACGTCGAGGCCCTCGCCGCTGACATTCCCGGTGCGGCCGACCTGCCGGTCGACGAGGTCGCGCGGGCGGCGGTGGCGCTGATGGTCGCCGAGGCCGAGCGCAGCCTGGCCCGGATGAGGATCGTCTTCGACGACTGGTTCCACGAGCACACCCTCCACGAGGGCGAGCCGTCGGCGGTCGGCCGCAGCCTGGCGGCGATGGGCGACCAGGACCGCACCTTCGAGGAGGACGGCGCCCTCTGGCTGCGCACCACGGCCTTCGGCGACGACAAGGACCGGGTCCTCATGCGCTCCAGCGGCGAGCACACCTACTTCGCCTCGGATATCGCCTACCACCGCGACAAGCTCGACCGCGGCTTCGACCTGCTGATCGACGTCTGGGGGGCCGACCACCACGGCTACGTCGACCGGATGCAGGCCGCCTTCGAGGCCTCCGGCGGCGAGCCGGGTGCCCTGGAGCTGGTGATCATGCAGCTCGTCCATCTCGTCGAGGGCGGCGAGCGGGCGAAGATGAGCAAGCGGGCCGGGGAGTTCGTCACCCTCGAGGACCTGATCGACGACATCGGGGTCGACGCCGCCCGCTGGTTCCTGCTGGCCCGCTCGCACGAGACGACGATCGAGCTCGACCTGGCGCTGGCCCGCGAGCAGTCCAGCGAGAACCCGGTCTACTACGTCCAGTACGCCCACGCCCGCGCGTGCTCGATCCTCGAGCGGGCCGCCCGGGAAGGCCAGGAGGCCGGCGGGAAGCCCGCTTCGCTGCACCCGAGCGAGCGGGCGCTCGTGCGGCGGCTGCTCGAGTTCCCCGACGAGGTGGCCGAGGCCGCCGCGCGGCGCGCCCCGCACCGGATCGCCACCTGGGCGCTGGCCGCCGCCCAGGACTTCAGCGCCTTCTACCGCGACTGCCCGGTGGTCGGGGCCGAGCCGGACGTGGCCGCCTTCCGCCTCGAGCTCTGCGCCGCCACCCGGGACGTGCTGGCCCGGGCCCTCGACCTCCTGGGCGTGACCGCCCCGGAGTCGATGGAACGCGACGATCAGATCCGGTAGAGGAAGTCGAGCCCGAGGCCGTCCAGCAGCTGCTGGGCCTCGATGTTGAGGCGGGTCAGCTCGCCGGTGAGGATCAGGACCCCCATGGCGATCAGGATCAGTCCCGAGACAAAGGTGATCACGAGGTAGCGGTCGCGCAGCCAGCGGAAGGCCACGGTGGCCCGGTCGAAGGCGACGGCCATGAGCAGGAACGGAATGGCCAGGCCCAGGGAGTAGAAGAGGAGCAGCACGCCGCCCTGCCCGACCGACCCGGAGGTCGAGGCGGCCGCGAGCACGGCGGCCAGGGTGGGGCCGACGCACGGGGTCCAGGCGATGGCGAAGGCCAGGCCGGCGATTACCGGGCCGCCGGTGCCGGCCCGCGAGATCAGCGCGTCGGGGCGCCAGTCGCGGTTCAGCCGGTCGACGAAGGGCGTGGCCATGAAGAAGAGCCCCAGGGCGATGATCATGATCCCGGCGATCGTGTCCAGCAGCTGGCGGTTGTCGCGCAGCAGCGAGCCGATCCCGGTCGCGGTCATGCCGAGGGCAATGAACATGACCGTGAAGGAGAGGCAGAAGATGACCGCCGGCAGCAGGACGTGGCTCATCCGCTTCTCGCCGGCGCGGATCTCGGCAATGCTCACGCCGGAGATTGCCGAGAGGTACCCGGGGACCAGGGGCAGCACGCACGGCGAGATGAACGAGACGAAGCCGACGGCGAAGGCGGCCAGGACCGTGGTGTCGGCGGCGGCGATCGGCACGGTCAGCGCCCGAACCGGTCGAGCTCGTCGTCGAGCCGGGCCCGGTCCTCGGGGCTGCCCGGCTCCTCGCCGGGCCCCTCGGCGATGGCGCCCCTCCGTCGCCAGCGCGTGACGACCAGCACGACGACCAGCAGCAGCGCCAGGGCCACGGCGATCGGGATCAGGTAGGCGCCGAGGCTGAACCCGGAGTCCTCGGGCAGCGCCAGGATGTCCGGCCCGTAGCGGGCCTTGAGCGTGGCCTTGATCTGGTTTTCGTCCTGGCCCTGGGCGATCAGGGTGCGGATCTCGCGGCGCAGCTGGTCGGCGCGCGGCGACTCGGCGATGTAGAGCGGCACGTTGCAGGTGTCGCACATCACCTCGGTCTCGATCTGGTACTGCGTCACCGCCCCGGCCCCGGCGGGGAGCGCTGCGCCGGCCAGCGCGGCGGCCGCGGCCAGGATGGCGATCCGCCCCCTCATCCCTGCGCCCTCGCCCGCGCGATGGCGCCTTCGAGGAACCGGCCGGTCAGCTGCCCGCGGCCGATGGCCACCACCCGCCCGCGGGGGTCGACCACGAAGGTCTCCGGGAGCTTGGTCGTGCCAAAGAGGGGAGCGAGGTCCAGCTTGTCGTCGCGTACCGACGGGTAGTTGAGCCCGTTCCGACGGGCGAAGGCCCTCGACTCGTCGGCGAAGTCCTTGTAGGTGACGCCCACCACCGTCCCGTCGCCCTCGCGCCGGAGGTCCTTCTGCGCGCGGACGAGGATCGGCGCCTCCTCGGCGCACGGCTCACACCACGAGGCCCAGAAGTTCACGACCACGATCTTCCCGCGCAGCTCGTCGAGCGAGAGGGCGCCCTTGCCGTCGAGGAGGGGAAGGGCCACGTCGGCCCCCGGCGCGACCGGCTGCTCGCCCTTCTGGACCGCCGCGTCGAGCGAGCTGTCGTCGCCGCCGGCGGCGACTCCGTAGATGAGCAGGCCGACCACCCCCAGGGCCAGGACGATCACCACGAGAGATATCGGCCCGGGGCGCTTCACTGTTCCGGAGAGCGTAGAGGGCCGGCCGGGGCGGCCGGTCCCGGTTATCCTCAGCGCCAATGCGGCGGTAGCTCAGTTGGTAGAGCATCAGCTTCCCAAGCTGAGGGTCGCGAGTTCGAGCCTCGTCCGCCGCTCTTGTAGGCGCCGTCCGGCGCCGGCTGCTACCAGTCCTGGCAGCAGCCGCAGTGCGGGCAGCAGACCGCCGTTCCCACCTCAGAGTCGAACGCCGCCCCGCAGCCACAGGTATAGAGAGCGTGGTCGTCGGGGCCGCCGGCCCGGCGGATCCGTCGGCAGTCGCCGCGGCGCGCCGGGGAGGCCTGGCGGCTGCGTACCCGGGCGGCCAGCGGCACGCTGAGTGTGAGAGCGATCACACGGTGGGCTTAGCCGCCGGCCCGGTAACTCCTTCCCGGCCGGCAATCCTGCATCGCGCCCTGCGACCGGGCGCAAAGCCGCGCGTCGGCGGGGCCCGGGAGCCAGGACGCGTGCGATACTGGAGAAGGCCATGAATCCCGCCCGCAAGCGAAAGGTCAGGCTGGTCGTCTTCCTCACCGCCGCCCTCGTGCTTGCCGCTGCCCTGGCCTACACCAGCTTCTCCTCGGCCAGCTCGGCCGTCCAGCCCAGCCAGCTGCTGGCCTCCTCGACGCCGGGCCAGAGCTACCAGCTGACCGGCAAGGTCGTGAAGGACTCCGTGGTGCGCCGGCGCGAGAGCATCAGCTTCCGCGTCCGGGACCGCAAGGGCCGCGATTCGGTCCTCGTCAACTACGCCGGGGCGGTGCCCGACCCGTTCCGCGAGGGTCGCGAGGTGATCATCGACGTCAAGCGCGCCGGGGCCTCCCGCGAGGTCTACACCGGCGAGAAGGACACGCTGATCACCAAGTGCCCGTCGAAGTTCCGCGACTCCAAGACCGATTCGACCGGCATGCCCGCGTCGAAGACCTCCTGAGCTGACGTGGCCGCCACGATCGGACAGGCCTGCCTGATCCTCGGTCTCGCCTGCTCGGTCTACGGTGCCGGCGCCTCCCTGGCCGGGGCACGGACCGGCAACGAGCGGCTGGTGGTCTCGGGAAGGCGCGCCCTCTACGCGCTCTTCGGGCTGACGCTGGTGGCGTTCGTGATCCTCGAGATCGCCTTCCTGACCTCTGACTTCCGGTTCACCGTCGTCGCCACCCACTCGTCGACGACCACGCCCTGGTACTACCGGCTGGCGGCGATGTGGTCCTCCCAGGAGGGCTCGCTGCTGCTCTGGCTGCTGCTGATGTCGGCCGGGGCCTCGCTCTGCGTGGCCACGCTGCGCGGCCGGCTTCGCGACGTCGCGCCGTACGCGACGGCGGTGCTCCTGGGCTTCGGGATCTTCTTCGCCGGCCTGATGCTCCTCACCGCCTCGCCGTTCAAGACCGTCCCGGTTGGCCCCGCCGACGGGCTCGGACTCAACCCGCTCCTGCGCCACCCGAGCATGATGATCCACCCGCTGATGCTCTACACCGGGTACACGCTCTTCCTGGTGCCTTTCGCCTTCGCCATCGGGGCGCTGATCGTCCGCCGGGTCGACGCCGAGTGGATCCGCTCGACCCGGATCTTCGCCCTGGCCGCGTGGCTGGCCCTGGGCACCGGGATCATCCTCGGGGCCCGCTGGTCCTACGTCGAGCTGGGGTGGGGCGGTTACTGGGCCTGGGACCCGGTCGAGAACGCCTCGCTGCTGCCGTGGCTGACCGGCACCGCCTTCCTGCACTCGGTGATGATCCAGGAGCGCCGGGGGATGATGAAGGTCTGGAACGCCTCCCTGGTCCTGGCCACGGGAACGCTGGCGATCCTGGGCACCTTCCTGGTGCGCTCCGGCGTCCTGGACTCGATCCACTCATTCGTGCAGGAGGGCAACACGATCGCCTGGGCTTTCGTCGCCCTGATCGCGGTGATGATCGCCTCGTCGGTCTACCTCGTGGTCACGCGCCGCAACAACGCCCTGCGCAGCGACGCCCGGCTCGATTCGGTCTTCTCCCGCGAGGCGGCCTTCCTGCTCAACAACATCCTCTTCGTGGCCGTCGCCTTCGTCGTTCTCTGGGGCACCTTCTTCCCCCTGATTTCCGAGGCGCTTACCGGCAACAAGGCGGCCGTCGGGCCACCGTGGTTTGACCGCTACACGGTGCCCCTGGTCCTCATCCTCGTCCTGCTTTCCGGCATCGGGCCGGTGATCGCCTGGCGCAAGACGACGGTCTCCCGGCTCTGGCGAAGCCTGCGCGGGCCGGTGGCCTTTGCCGCCGTGGCCGGCGTGCTGCTCGCCTTCCTGACTCCGGCGGCCGAGAGCCCGGCCTCGCTGATCGTCTTCGTCTTCGGCGCCTTCGCGATCGGGGTCTCCGTCCAGGAGCTCTGGCGGGGCATGCGGGCCCGGCAGGCGATGACCTCCGAGCGCGCGCTGCCCGCCCTGACCGGCCTGATATCCCGCAACCGCCGTCGCTACGGAGGCTTCATCGTCCACATCGGTATATCGGTCCTGTTCATCGGCCTTGCCGCCTCCTCGGCCTTCCAGCAGGTCCGCGACGTGCGCATGGGCCCCGGCCAGTCGGCGGTGGTCAACGGCTACCGGTTCGAGTACGTGAAGCCGACCGCCGAGATCGTCAGGGCCGGCGGCAAGCTCGAGCAGATCGAGCTCGGCTCGGTGGTGAAGGTCACGCGTGACGGGCGCCAGGTCGCCACGCTCGAGCCGAGCCGTGGCTACTTCCCCAACATGGCGCCGATGAGCGGAGCGGTGGGGAGGTACTTCGATGGCGAGTCCACCAGCGAGATCGCCCTCAAGGCCGGCGTGGCGCGGGACATCTGGATCGCCGAGACGCCCGACATCTCCGGCCTTACCCCGGTGATCCGCAAGGGCGACGCGGTCTTCGCGCGGGCCGACCGGGCGGGGCTCAGCGACGAGGCGCGCTCGATCTTCCTGGCCCAGGCGCTGACCGGCCTGACCGACCGCTACCGGGCCGACCCCCCGCCGGCCCAGTTCCGGCTGATCGTCTCGCCGATGGTCTTCTGGGTCTGGATCGGGTCGCTGATCGTCTTCTTCGGCGGCCTGGTCGCCGCCTGGCCCTCTCTCGGGGCCGTGCGGGACCTCGTCCGCGCGCGCTATGCGGCGCGCGTGGCGCAGGACCTCGAGCGCGCCTAGCCGCATAGGGTC
The DNA here is from genome assembly GCA_903830015.1 of uncultured Solirubrobacterales bacterium. Lineage (GTDB taxonomy): Bacteria > Actinomycetota > Thermoleophilia > Solirubrobacterales > Solirubrobacteraceae > F1-60-MAGs163. Next base: position 6,690 of record CAIKSH010000197.1, read on the forward strand.
GCCGCTGTGGAAGTCCTTGCCGCCCTCTGCGTGATCGCCCTGCTGGCGCTGACCGTGGCCTTCGTCGGGGCCCCCCTGCGGCGCCGGCGCGGGGAGGCCCCGGCGTCGGTCGAGGGCCGGATCGCCGACCTGGAAGCGGCTCGGGACGCCCGCTACCGCGAGATCCGCGAGCTGGAGATCGACCACCGAACCGGCAAGCTCGACGACGCCGACTGGCGCTCCCTGGACCGCGAGCTGCGGGCCGAGGCGATCGAGATCCTCCGGGAGCTCGACGAGCTCCGGCCCCCCGGCGCGGAGTCCGCTCCCCCGGCCGACCGCTAGGATCTGCGCCGATGACGGCGATTCTTACCGGCATGGTGGCGGTCCTGTCCGTAGTGGTGATCTTCCTGATCCTCATGCACTCGGGCAAGGACGCGGGGCTCTCGGGCGCCTTCGGCGTCGGGACCGGCGAAGGCTCCCTTGGGGGCGGCTCGCTCGTGGAGAGGAACCTGAACCGCTGGACGGTCGCGGTCGCGCTGGTCTGGATCCTCTCGATCATCGCCCTCGTCAAGTTCGGCTGAGCGCCCGGTGAGCCTCGACGCCACGATCGCGGTGGTCGGGCACGTCGAGTGGATCGACTTCGCGGTCGTCGAGCAGGTGCCGGCGCCCGGGGAGATCGTTCACGCGCTCGAGAACTTCGCCGAGCCGGCCGGCGGCGGGACGGTCGCCGCGGTACAGGCCTCCCACCTCGCCGGTGCCACCCTCTTCTTCACCGCGGTCGGGGACGACGAGCTCGGGGCGGTCTGCGACCGCCAGATGCACGAAATGGGGTTCGAGCTCCACGCCGCCGCCCGTACCGGCGAGGCGCAGCGCAGGGGCTGGACCTACCTGGACTCCTCCGGGGAGAGGACGATCACGGTGATCGGCGAACGGCTGGGGCCGCTCGGCTCGGATCCCCTCCCGTGGAAGCTCCTGCGCGACTGCGATGCCTGCTTCGTCACGGCCGGCGACCCGGAGGCGATCCGCCTGGCCCGCCAGGCCCGGGTCCTGGTGGCCACCCCGCGCGCTGCACCGGAGCTGGCCGAGGCGGGCGTGGAGATCGACGTCCTGGTCGGCAGCGGCGAGGATGCCGACGAGGCCGCCGGGACCGAAGCCCTCGAGGCATCGGCCGCGGTGGTCGTACGGACCGAAGGCGGCCAGGGGGGCAGCTGGCGGGCCGCCGACGGCGCTGCCGGCCGCTGGGCCGCGGTGCCGGTTCCGGGGCCGGTAGTCGACAGCTACGGCTGCGGCGACTCGTTCGCGGCGGCGCTCACCTGTGCGCTGGGCGCCGGACAGGAGATGCCGCAGGCGATCGAGCTGGCGGCCCGGGCCGGCGCCGCCTGCCTGGCCGGGCGCGGCCCGTACGGGGCTCAGCTCACGCTCAGCTGAGCGGCGCCCAGGCCTGGCGGTAGAGCCCGAGGAGCTCGTCGGCGCCGGCCGGGGGAGGAGTCAGAGCGAGCTCGGGCCGCTGGGCGGCGGCCTGCGCGCAGGCCTCGAGCCGGTCCTCATCGACCCCGATGGCCCCGAGCGAGCCCGCGCCGGCCAGCAGGGCGAAGCGGCCGGCCACCGCCTCGGCCGGCTCGCCGAGCGCCTCGTCTACCGCGGCCATCTGCTCGGGCCTTCGCTCGCGCAGGGCGGCCACGGTGACCGGGAGCATTGCCGCGTTGGCCGGCCCGTGCGCGGCTCCGGCGAGACGGACGAGGGTCTGGCTCATGACGTGGTGGATCCCGTACCAGTTGGCGTCGATGGCGTAGCCGGACATCAGGGCGCCGAGCGCGAGCCGGTCGGGGTCGGGCGATCGGCCGGCGGGCAGGCCCTCGGCCAGCAGCCGGGCGCCGCGCAGGGCGGCGAGCGTCGGGACGGGCGTGGCCAGCGAGGTGCAGGCGCCCTCGATCGCGTGGGCCAGCGCGTTGGCTGCGCTGGCCGCGAGATCCGGGAGCGGCTGCGACGCGCTCACCGCCGGGTCGTTGACGACCAGCCGGGGACGGACGGTTCCGCTGCCCTCCGGCGCGCCGCGCGCCTGGCGGTGGACCCAGGTCATCTCCGCGGCGCTGAGCGTGGTGGGCACCGCCGCGACCGGCAGGTCGCGCGGGAGCGCGGCGGACACGGCCTTGGCGGTGTCGATCACGCGGCCGCCGCCGAGGGCGACGATCCGGTCGCCGGGCAGTTCCATGGCGAGCAGGTCGCCGGCTATCTCGTCGACCAGGCCGGCCGGGACGTCGACGACGCAGGCGGCCGCCGCGGCGAGGCCGGGGAAGGCCTCGCGGGCGCGGGGAGTGGTGAGCAGCGCGTAGCCCTCGCCGACGAGCCGGGGGACTTCGATAATCGCGCCGCGGCCGAACCTGATCGTCCGCTCGCCGTCTCTCCAGCTGAAGTCAAACTCCACCGGCCGATCATCGCAGAGGCCATGCGGCCCCGACCGAGTGCGCCGGAGAGGACTCGAACCTCCACGAGCTAATCGCTCACTAGCCCCTCAAGCTAGCGCGTCTACCAATTCCGCCACCGGCGCCGGTGAAGGCCCGCACGCCGTGCGCGGGAGGCGCAAGGGTAGCACCCGCGGGGGAGCCCCGGTCGCCGCCTGACCCCGTAACGGCGGGCTTTTCCGGGTTGCCGGGGTTCCGTCCAACGACGCCGCTACATTATCGAACACATGTTCGCCCACGCCCCCAGACGAGGTGCCCGATGGACCTGACCAAGCGCCAGCAGGAGATCTTCGACTTCATCCGCAGCTACTCGGACAAGAACGGCTACCCGCCGACCGTCCGGGATATCGGCAAGGCGGTCGGCCTGGCCTCCTCCTCGACCGTCCACGCCCATCTCTCCAACCTCGAGAAGCTCGGCGTGCTGCGGCGCGACCCGACCAAGCCGCGCGCCCTCGAGCTGCTGGACCGGGCCACGCGCAGCGCCGGCTCGGCCGTCCAGGGCGCGATCGACAAGGTGCGCCCCGCCGGGCTGCCGGTCGTCGGTGCGGTGGCCGCCGGGTCGCCGGTCCTCGCCGAGGAGAACATCGAGGAGTATGTGCAGGTTCCCCAGGCCGCCGGCGGCGAGGAGGGCGAGTACGTCCTCAAGGTCCGCGGTGACTCGATGGTCGACGCCGGGATCCTGGAGGGCGACTACGTGGTCGTCCAGCGCCGGGACGAGGCCCGCGACGGCGAGATCGTCGTCGCCCTCGTCGGCGACGACGAGGCGACGGTCAAGCGCTACTTCCGCGAGAGCGACCACATCCGCCTTCAGCCCGAGAACCCGTCGATGGATCCGATCCTCGCCGACGACGTCCAGATCCTCGGGCGCGTAGTTGGACTCTTCCGGAGCGTTTCGTGAGCGCCGCGACGCTCACCACGCCGATGGAACGGTTCCCGGGCCAGGACGGTGGTCGCGCCGTCACTGCCCGGGGCAGGGGGCTCACGCTCGACGAGAGAATCGTCGGCGTATGGGAGGGCCTCCACGGTGGTCATCCGGCCGCGTGCCCGGTCTGCGGGGGGACGATGATGTCCTCGCCCGCGGCCGGGTCGCGCCCGGAGGCTGCTCGCTGCTCCAGCTGCCACGCGCAGCTGAGCTGATCCCGGCGGGCCGGAGCCCGCGCGGCGCTACTGCTGCTTCTGCTCCTCGAGCTGCTTTTGGACCTGGTCGATCTGCTGCTGGATCTGGTCGCGCTGCTCCTGTGAGATCCCGCTCTGGTCGAGCTGCTTGTTGAGCTCGTCCTCCTGCTGCTGGAGCTGCTTCTGGGCCTGGTCGATCTGCTCGTTGACCTGGTTCTGGACGCTGTCGACCGGGTTGGTCGAACCGCAGGCGGCCAGGAGGCCGGTCACGGCGATGAGAGCGGCTGCCGACGTAAGAAAACGTGTCATGCGGGCGAGCCTAACCGCTACCGTGACCGGTGCACGCCAGACAGCTGCGGCGGGGGAGAAATCCCGTCGAGGAAAGTCCGGACATCGCAGGGCACGGTGGTCGGGAGACCGACCTGGGGAAACCCACGGGAAAGTGCCACAGAAACAAACCGCCGATGGCGGGAGTGGGTTGGACGTCCGCCCATTCGCGCACAGGCAAGGGTGAAATGGTGCGGTAAGAGCGCACCGGCGTCGTGGTGACACGGCGGCCAGGCAAACCCCACCGGATGCAAGACCAAGCAGGACCGCTCGCAGGCTGCCCGCCAAGGTCCAGGTAGGTCGCAAAGATGGATGGCTGTCCACGACAGAATCCGGCTTACCGGCGTGCTAACGGAAGGGCCCCGCTCGCGGGGCCCTTCCCATTTGCGGGGCAGGTACCTTTCGCGGCCATGGACGGGACCGCCGAGGCCCAAGAGATTGACGTCCGGCCGATGACCGCCGAGGACGCCGTGGGACTCGTGGACCTGGTGCGCGCCTGCTACGGGGACGACTACGTCCACGACGAGATCTACCACCCCGAGCTCTTCATGGCTGCCCAGGAGCGAGGTGACCACATCAGCGAGGTCGCCGTCACCGCCGATGGGAAGGTGGTCGGCCACTGGGCCTTCAGCTTCCACGGCCCACGGGTGGCGGAGAGCGGCATGACCATCACGCACCCGGACTACCGTGGCCACGGGATCGCTACCGACCTGGAGCAGAGCCTCCTGCGCCGGCTCGACGACATGGGGGTGATGTGGATCATGGGCGAGCCGGTCCTCTTCCACACCGCTACCCAGGAGATCGTGCTCAAGGACTGGAATGATGCAGCCATCACCGGCTTCCGGATGAAGGTCTTCCACTCGGTCTCCGGGGTCGGAGGGTTCAGCGACGAGCTCGAGGAGGGAAGGATCTCGGCGGCGATGGCGTTCTGCCCGATGGCTTCGATGACCAGGCGCAGCGTCTGGGTGTCGCCGGCCTACCGGGCTCTCCTCACGCAGGCGCTCGAGCCCACCGACTGGCCCCGGGTGCTCGAAGACTCTGGAGCCGAAGGCGCCCCCGACGGCGCGAGCGTCCTGGAGATGGACTGGGACGAGATCAACGACTCGGCCAGCATCGTGGTCCGCAGGATCGGGGCCGACCTGGAGGATGCGGTGGCCGCCGCCCGAGACCAGGCGACGGGCCGCGGCGCGCGGTTCATTGAGTTGAGGCTGCCGGTCAGCTCGCCGGATTCGGCCG
>CAIKSH010000198.1 GCA_903830015.1 uncultured Solirubrobacterales bacterium
CCCAGCGGCGGCTCGGGATACGGCTCGAAGCTCAGGCCGGTAGCCGGCACCCCGCGCCTCGCCTCGCTGAAGCTCGTGGACTCTTCGATCACCGCCGGGGCGCGCCCGGCCCTGCGGATGAAGATCCGGCGCTCCCACGCCAAGACGGCCCGCGTCCAGGTTCGGATCACCGGAACCAAGAAGCGGACCGTCAACGCCGGCCGGGTGAAGGCCAACAGCACCCAGACCGTCCGCCTGCCCGCGCTCGGCGCCGGCCGCTACGCGATCCGGGTTACCGTGCTCGGCTCGGCCGGCCAGAGCGCCGCGCGCGGAAAGACGCTGCGCCTGACCGTCAAGGCCAAGCCGAAGCCGGCGCCGTCCCCCAGCCCGCCCACCAGCGGCTCGGGCGTCTTCCCGGTCCAGGGCGGCTCGTGGAGCTTCGGCAGCGACGGCGCGCGCTTCGGCGCCGGCCGGCCCGGCCACATCCACGAGGGCCAGGACATCGTCGGGCCCTCGGGGCTGAACATCGTGGCTCCCCTGGCCGGCTCGATCCGGTTCGTCAACTACCAGGCCGGCGGTGCCGGCCGCTACGTGATCATGCGCGCCGACAACGGCTGGGACATGATGTTCGCCCACCTCCAGATGAGGTCGGTGGTCGTCGAGGAGGGCCAGCGCGTCCAGGCCGGCCAGAAGATCGGCCTGCTGGGCTCTACCGGGGACTCGACCGGCCCCCACCTGCACTTCGAGATCTGGCCCGACGGCTGGCGCGACAAGGCCGGCACCCGCCCGATCGACCCGCTGCCCCAGCTCAAGCGCTGGGCCAACTGAGCGGCCCTTCCGCAGCTGTAGCCGGCACCGGTTCGCTACCGTCGCCCCGTGAGCGCGGCGATCACCACCGAAGGCCTCACCAAGCAGTACCGCGGCGGCGTGATGGCGCTCGACGGCCTCGACCTCGAGGTCGAGGCGGGAGAGGCCTTCGGCTTCATCGGGCCCAACGGGGCCGGTAAGACCACGGCGATCCGGCTGCTGATGGGGATGCTGCGGCCGACCTCCGGCCGGGGCGAGGTGATGGGTTTCGACTGCCGGTCTGAGGGGATCGACGTCCGGCGGCGCGTCGGCTACCTGCCGGGCGACCTGCGCCTCGACCAGCGCCTGACCGCACGCCAGTCGCTCACCTGGTTTGCCCGGTTGCGCGGCGAGCGTGACATGGCCCGGGCCTGGGAGCTGGCCGAGCGGTTCGACCTCCCGCTCGACCGCCCGGCCCGCGAGCTCTCCAAGGGCAACCGGCAGAAGGTCGGCCTGGTCCAGGCCTTCCAGCACCGGCCCCCGGTGGTGATCCTCGACGAGCCGACCAGCGGCCTGGACCCGATCCTCCAGCAGCGCTTCCAGGAGCTCGTGGTCGAGATGCGCGACGAGGGCGGGACGCTCTTCATCTCCTCCCACGTCCTCAGCGAGCTCGAGCAGACCGCCGACCGCGTGGCGATGCTCCGCGAAGGCCGGCTGCTGGCGGTCGAGAACGTCGAGCGCCTGCGCGCCGCCGCCCCGCACCGGATGACGATCCGCTTCGCCGCGCCGGTCCCCGATGACCTCTTCGACGGGATCGAGGGGGTCAGCGGTGTGGAGGTCGACGGCAGCCTGGTACAGCTGCTCGCCAGGGCGCCGATGGACGCCGCGGTGAAGGCCGCCGCGCGCTACGAGATCGTCGACCTTCACTCGGCCGAGCCCGACCTCGAGGAGCTCTTCCTCGGCATGTACGGGGACGCCGGGGGCCGTGCCAAGGCGGAGGGCGACGGTGCCTGAGATCACCGCCCACGCGCTCCGGGTAGATCGCAAGAGCCTCTTCTGGTGGACGCTCGGCCTGGTCCTGACCACGCTGATGTTCCTGGTCTTCTACCCGTCGATCGCCGACAACGCCGCCGCCTACCGGCAGGCCATCGAGGGGCTCCCGGACGCGCTGAAGGCGTTCGCCGGCGGCGAGGGCGATCCGGTCTCCCCCGGCGGCTACCTGCAGGGGCAGTTCTTCGCCTCCCTCGGGGCGTGGCTCTTCTTCGCCTTCGGCGTGGCCCGCGGGGGCCGCGCGATCGCCGGCGACGAGGAGGCCGGCACGCTCGAGCTGGTAGTCGCGGCCCCGGTCGGCCGGGCGCGAATCGTCGCCGAGCGGGCCCTGGCCATGGCCGTGGAGCTCGTAATCGTCGCCGTGGCCACCTGGCTGGCCCTCGTGATCCTCGGGCCGCTCTTCGAGATCGACCTGCCGGCGGGCGACTTCGCCGCCGGCGTGGCCGGCCTGGCCTTTGGGGCCTGGGTCTTCGGAGCCCTGGCGCTGGCCGTGGGAGCGGCCACCGGGCGCGCCGGCGTGGCCTACGGCGTGGCGGGAGCCGCCGCCGCGCTGGCCTTCCTGTGCACCGTGCTGGCACCGCTGACCGACATCCTCAACGACCGCCGCGAGCTCTCCCCCGGCTGGCAGTCGTTCGGAACCCGCCCGATCGAGACCGGCTTCCATACCGGCGACCTGGCGATCCTCTTGGTCGAGGGAATCGTGATAATCGCGGTCG
>CAIKSH010000199.1 GCA_903830015.1 uncultured Solirubrobacterales bacterium
GCCACCGTGCCGGCCGAAGCACCGGCGGGCTGAGCCCGACGATCGGGGCGGCCGGATTTGAACCGGCGACCCCCTGCTCCCAAAGCAGGTGCGCTACCAGGCTGCGCCACGCCCCGATGGCCGTCCATGGTACGGCCGGCGCCACCGGTGATCCTCTAGCGTGGCGGCGTGGCCGACGCCCAGCCCTTCCGGGCCCTCCATTACGACCTCGAGGTCACCGGCGGCCTCGATCCGGTGACGGCGCCGCCCTACGACGTCATCGACGCCGTCCAGCGGGCCGAGCTGGCCGCGCGCTCTCCGTGGAACGTCGTCCGGGTTGACCTTCCCGAGGCCTCCCGGCCCGGTGGCGACCCTTACGCCGAGGCGGCGCAGACCTTCTCGCACTGGCAGCAGGAGGGAGCGGTGGTCCGGGACGACCGGCCGGCCTACTGGGCTCTCTCCCAGGAGTACATGGGGCCGGACGGCAGGGCCCGCACCCGCACCGGTTTCTTCGCCGCCGTTCGGGTCGAGGAATACGGGCCGGGCAGGATCCGCCCCCACGAACGCACCCATCCCGGTCCCCGCGAGGACCGCCTGCGCCTGACGCGGGCCACGAAGGCCAACCTATCCCCCATCTTCGCCCTCTACTCCGACCCCGACGGCCGTGCCGCCGCGGCGCTCGCCTCGGTGACCGCCGGCGAGCCGTGGGGCACCCAGCAGGCCGGCGACGGGACGGTGAACCGGCTCTGGCGGGCCGAGGGCGATGAGGTGGGCGAGGCGCTCGGCGGGACGCTCGCCGCATCGGAGCTCCTCATCGCCGATGGCCATCACCGCTACGAGACCGCGAGGGTCTACGCCGACGAGATCGGGGACGAGGGACCCCACCGCTACGTGCTCATGGACCTCGTCGCCCTCGAGGACCCGGGGCTGACCGTCTTCCCGACCCACCGCCTGGTCAGCGGCCTGGCCGACGACCCCGAGCGGGCCGCCGCCCTGCGCGCGGAGCTGGAGCGCTGCTTCGAGATCTCCGAGCTGGGCTCGGAGGCCGAGCTTCCGCCCGATGGCCTCTCCCCTGACGGCCGGCTCCAGTTCGGCTATGTCGACGCGATGGAGCGCCGGCCGCTGCGGCTCGTGCTGCGCGACCGGGCGATCGCCGACGAGGCGCTCGCGGACTTCCCCGAGCCCTACCGGGAGCTGGACACCGCCGTCCTGGAGGCCCTCGTGCTGACCGGGCCTCTCGGCCTGACCGAAGAGGACATCTCGCACCTGACCGGCCTGGGCTACTCGCGCAGCGACGACGAGGCGCTGGCCATGGTGGGAAATGGCTTCGACGCCGCCTTCTTCCTCTCCGGAATCCCGGTGGACCAGATCCGGGCGGTGGCGGACGCCGGGGTGAACATGCCGCCGAAGTCCACCTTCTTCACCCCGAAGGTGCCGACCGGCCTCCTCTTCCACGCGCTGGCATAATCGAACCATGCGCGCATCGGTCGCCCGAATCGAAGAGCTCCGCAACTCGGTCACGATCCGCAGCCACGAGCTCACGATCGACGAGGGGGCCGACGAGGGCGGAAGCGATGCCGGGCCCAACCCGCTCGAGCTGCTCGCCGGCTCGCTGGCCGGCTGCGTGGCGATCACCATGGAGATGTACGCCCGCCGGAAGGGGTGGGAGATCGGCGACGTCGGAGTCGACGTCGAGTTCTCGCCGGCCGAGAGAGGGACCCCGACCCGGTTCGAGATCGTCCTCAGGCTTCCCGAGAACCTGCCCGACGACCAGGCCGAGAGGCTGACCGTCATCGCGGCGAAGTGCCCGGTCCACCGGGTCCTCGACGGGGAAGTGATGTTCGACGAGCGTGTCGAGCGGAACACCTTCGCCGGCTGACCTGGCCCTCCGGCTGGAGCCGGCTCTGCTCGCTCCCGAGGAGGCACGCCTCCTTCCCGTCCACGGCCGCAAGGAGGCGGCCGTCCTGGTCGCCCTTTACGAACGCGACGGGCAGCTGGGCACCGTCCTCACCCGCCGGCGCGAGGACCTGCGCCGCCACGCCGGCGAGATCTCCTTCCCGGGCGGCCGCCGAGACCCTGGGGAACCCGATCTCGTCACCACCGCCCTGCGGGAGGCCTTCGAAGAGGTGGGACTCGAGCCCACCAGGGTGCAGATCGCCGGCGCGCTGCCGCCGACGCCGACCATCGCCACGGGCTACGCGATCCACCCTTACGTGGGCGCGATCTCCACGCCGCAGCAGTGGGCCCCCTCGGAGGGCGAGGTGGCCGAAGTGCTGGAGGTCTCACTCGACCGGCTGCGGGCCGGTTACGGACGGCGGCGCCTGGTTCGTCGAGGGATTCCGTTCGTCACCGACACCTACGAGCTCGGCGACGGGCTCGTCTGGGGCGCTACGGCGCGCATCCTCGGCGGCCTTCTCGCCCGCCTGGAGGAGGCCGGCGTCCTTGGCCCCTAGCCGCCCGCCACGCGCCTCGGCCCGGCCAGCAGCGCGGCGACAGCCTCCTGGACCTCGGCGAGCCAGGTCTCCCGGCTTCCGCGGGGATCGGCGCTGACCAGCGCGAAAGGAATCTCGTTGCTCTCCCGGGCCAGCTCCATCTCCGCCACCCCGGCCTCGAGCACGTCCTCGGGCACCGTTCCCGCCGCTTCGTAGACCACGCCCCGGACTGTGGTGTCGGTCGTCTTCTCGAGCATCATCCTCAGGCGACTGCCATGGAGCGGGGCAACCTCTTCCCTGCTCCCCGAGGCGGTGCCCAGGAGCCAGAAGAGGAGCGTGACGTTGTCCAGGGCGTAGCGCAGGGTGCCGATCACGTCCGGGGTTCCGATCCAGCACTCGGCTCCGGCCGCCTCTATCGCCTCGCGCCCGGCCTCGGTCCGGGTAACCACCCGCACGGCGTGGCCCTCGTCGCCAAGCGCCCGCGCCAGTTCCAGCCCGCGGCAGCCGCCGCCGACGATGAGCGCCCTCAACGCCCGGCGCCCGTGTCGCGCAGCGAGCGCTCGTACTCCTCGCGCGTTATCTCGGCCTGCCCGCGTGAGCGGCGGCGGCGGTTCTTCATGGCGAGCAGCTCATCGATCTCGGCGTCGGCCATCTCCCGGTCGAGCATCTCCTGCTGCTCCCGCCGGTCGCTGTCCAGCCGGTCGCGCACGTCACGCTCGGTTATCTCCTCGGCACCGCGGGCGCGGCGCTTGGCGTTGATCGCAGCCTGCATCTGCTCGAGGTCGTCGATCTCGTTCTGGGCCTCGAGCTCGGGGGAGCGGGTCGGCTTCCAGTCGAGCTGGTCGGCACCCGACCCCGGGTAGAAGACCCCGAGCAGGACAACCGCGACGAGTGCGAGCACGACGATGCCGATGATCACGACCGCGAAGGAATCCACCGGCGGCAGTCTACGCCCGGGGGTCGGCCACCGGCGCATCCCGGAACAGCTCCGTTTATGCTTCCCCCATGGGAGGGATTGCCCGCAGCCGCAGCGCAAGGCCGAAGGCGGCCGCGATGTGCGCGCTCGCCGTGCTCGGTGCCCTCGTGGCCTTCAGCGCGCCGGCCGACGCACGGCCCATGGTGACGAAGGACATGTACGACAAGCGCTACTGCGAGTACCTGTTCATCAACCTGGGGCCTAGCGGCTTCTACGCCGACGTCTGGAACACCTTCGGGCTCAACAACTGCCCGGAGAAGCTCTGGAAGGCCTCCGACCCGGCGGCGCTGGCCAAGGAGATGGGCGCGCTCACCGTGAAGCTCAACGGCCCGCGACACTGGCTCATCGACCGGGCCCAGATCACCTTCGACCCCAAGGCCGAGCTCAAGCAGGGAGTGAAGCGCTCCTTCAACGGCCTGAAGATGCGCCGGCTTACCACCGGGCTGGTGCCGACGGTCGACGGCAAGCCTGGCCTGCCCGCCTACACCGAGACCACGGTCAACCGCACCACGCACTTCACCTTCTCGCGCCGCCACCCGCTCCGGGTCCTCGTCAGCCCAGACGGCAAGAGCTACGCGATGCAGGCCTTCTCGCAGATCAAGGACCCGACCCTCACCGAGAAGAAGCTCAACGGGCTGGCGTCGCGGCTCGCGATGCCGGCCGGCTGGCGGTTCGAGGTACGAAAGCTCAGGAAGGACCTGACGCTTAGGACCGTCTCCCGAACGACCGTCCTCCAGGACGAGTTCGAGAACACCTACCAGCTGATCGGCTGACCGGTCCGCGGCATCGGCAGGGGTCGTCGCCGGCCCCTAAGCTGAGGCCATGGATTTCGACCTGTCCGACGAGCAGAAGCTGATCCAGACCACGGCCCGGGAGTTCACCGACCGGGAGATCGTTCCCGTCGCCGGCGAGAACTCAGCCAACCATCACTTCGACCTCGACCTCGTGCAGAAGATCGCCGACCAGGGCTACCTGGGCGCGATCGTTCCCCGCGAGTACGGCGGAGCCGGGCTCGACTACATCACCTACGCGATCATCTGCGAGGAGGTCGGCCGCGGCTGCTCGGCGATGCGGACGGTTATCTCGGTCCAGACCTCGCTGGTCTGCTCGACCATCCTCAAGTGGGGCACCGAGGATCAGAAGAGCCGCTACCTGCCGCTTCTCTGCTCCGGCGAGTGGCTCGGCTGCTTCGGGCTGACCGAGCCCGGGACCGGTTCCGGGGCGGCCAACCAGCAGACCCGCGCGATCCAGCAGGACGACGGAAGCTGGAAGATCAACGGGGCGAAGATGTGGATCTCGCTCGGCAACAACGCCCGCCTGGCCCTCATCTTTGCCCAGACCGACCCGGAGCTCGGCCACCGCGGCCTGGCCTGCTTCCTGGTCGAGACCGACCAGCCCGGCTTCCAGCCCTCAGAGATCAAGGGCAAGATGGGCCTCTGGGCCTCGGACACGGCCGAGATCGCCCTGGACGACGTGGTCGCCGGGCCCGACTCGATGCTCGGTGAGGTCGGCGACGGCTTCAAGGTGGCCATGAGCGCGCTGGACTCGGGGCGCTATTCGGTCGCCGCCGGCTGCGTGGGGCTCTGCCGTGCCGCCCTCGAGGAGTCGATCGCCTACGCGCAGGAGCGCACGCAGTTCGACCGTCCCATCGCCGGCTTCCAGCTCGTGCAGTCGCTGATCGCCGACATGGTCGTGCGCACCGACGCGGC
>CAIKSH010000200.1 GCA_903830015.1 uncultured Solirubrobacterales bacterium
GGAAATCGTCCTGGTCTGCGTACCCGACGAGGCGATCGCAGAGGCGGCGGCCCTCGTGGAGCCGGGCCCGCTCCTCGGCCACTGCTCGGGGGCCTGCCCGGTGTCGCGACTCGGCGACCACCCCGCCTTCGGCATGCATCCGCTCATGACCTTCCCCGGCGGCGACGTCCACCTCGACGGCGTCTGGTGCGCCGTTGCCGGAACGGGGCCGGCCGAGCGGCAGCAGGCCGAGCGACTCGCCCGCCTGGTGGGCATGCGGCCGTTTTCGCTCGAGGAAGCCGACCGGGCCGCCTACCACGCCGCCGCCTCGATGGCCTCCAACTTCCTCGTCGCCCTGCAGGCCGACGCCCAGGCCCTGGCCGACCGGGCCGGCATTCCCCCCGAGGTCCTGATCCCCCTCGTCCGCGCCACTCTCGACAACCTCGAGCGCGTTGGGCCCGAGGAGGCGCTAACCGGGCCGATCGCCCGCGGCGACCAGGGGACGGTCGACCTCCAGCGCCAGGCGATTGCCGACAGAGCACCGGAACTGCTTGCGCTCTTCGACGTCCTCGCCGGGCGCACGCGCGAACTGGCCCTGGCCAGGCAGGGGGCCGCGGCGTGATCGCCTCCTCGACGGTCATTTCCGAAGGCTCCGTCCTGCGCGACGAAGTAACCGGCGCCCGCAGCCGGGGCCTCAGCGTCGGCTTCGTACCCACCATGGGCGCCCTGCACGCCGGCCACGAGGCGCTGATCGCCCGCTCGGCGGCGGCCCACGACCTGACCGTGGTCTCGATCTTCGTCAACCCCTCCCAGTTCAACGATCCGGCTGACCTGGCCGCCTACCCGCGCAGCGAGGAGGCCGATATCGCTCGGGCCACCGCGGCTGGTGCCGGGATCTGCTTCGTCCCCGATGTCGGGGAGATCTATCCGAACGGACAGGCTCCCACGGTGCGCATCCGCGGGCCGCTGACCGAGACGCTCGAGGGGGCCGGCCGGGGCAGCTCCCATTTCGATGGCGTCTGCACCGTCCTCTCGGTCCTCTTTTCGGTTGCCAGCCCCGACGTCGCCTACTTCGGGGCCAAGGACGCCCAGCAGCTGCAGGTAGTGCGCCGGATGGTGGCCGACCTGCGGCTCCCGCTGCGGATCGAAGCCGTGGAGACCGTCCGCGACTCCGACGGGCTGGCCCTCTCGAGCCGCAACGAGCGGCTCGCGCCGGCCGACCGGGCCGCGGCGCTCTCCCTGAGCCGGAGCCTGGCCACCGTCGGCCGCGCGATCCTCGACGGCGCGATGGCCGACGCCGCCGCAGCCTCGGAGATGGGCCTTGACCTCCTTCGCCAAGCCGGCTGCGAGCCCGAGTACTTCGCCGCCGTTGACCCCGAGAGCTTCGAGCAGGACCCGGCGCCGGGCCCTTCGACCCTGCTGCTCTGTGCGGCCCGGGTCGGTGAGGTGCGGCTTATCGACAACATGACCACGCAGTTCGCGGCGCAGACCGGTTACGGCTTCGACCGCGAACGGGAGGAGAGCTGATGTCCACCCTGCCCAACACCCCGATCCAGGTTCCGGCCGACGCTTCGAGCCTGCCGATGACGCTTCCCCGCCTGCGGGAGATGAAGCGGCTCGGCGAGCCGATCGTCATGGTCACCGCCTACGACGACCCGGGCGCGCTCGCCGTCGAGCGGGCCGGGGTCGACATCGTGCTGGTCGGCGATTCGGCCGCGATGACCGTGCTGGGGCACGACTCCACCGTTCC